>LBOA01000028.1 GCA_000989195.1 candidate division TM6 bacterium GW2011_GWF2_30_66 | reverse complement strand
GAGTTACTTTGTTAGTGTTTTTTCTGCTATTGTTATCTATATGCTAGAAAAACATGAAAATATAGGCTTTTTTGCAGCGTTAATTTCCTGATTCACATAGTAATAGTTTTATTTGTGAATTATTCACTTTTTTATTTATTTTTATAATATTTAATATATTTGTACTCATAAAAGCTCCTAATTTTTAAAAATATTTTTTATTCTAAATTTTCAAATTCATTTTTTATGAATTGTGTACTTTTTTTTAATAAATCGCAACCACCTTTAAATAAATCTTTATTTCCATTGGCGATTTCTATTAAATCATTTTTGAAAATTTTTCCAAATTTTTGAGCTCTTTGCTCTGGTGTTAATACTAAATTATCTACACCTTGCCTTATTGAGTCTTTTGTGTCTTTTATAACATTAACAATTTTATCAGCAACTTTTTTTATATTTTCTTCTGGATTTATACCAAAATTTTTTTCAATACTATTATTAAAAGCTTTTCCTGTATTGTTGGTATTTAGAGTCACTTTTCTAAATGTTTTTTTTAAGTTTCGCATTTCTTGAGAATCATTTGGACCTTCTGACTCGCCAAATTTTTTTGCTAAATAATAAATGCCTGCGATAACAGATACAGTTATTATAATATTTCTTGTAGTTTTTAATACGCCTGCTTGCGCTTGTGTGTGATAAGTTGCAGAACTAAATAGAAGTGAAAATATAAGTGTAAATCTTATTATTTTACTTGTCTTTAGTAGCTTATGTTTTAATAAAATTTTGTTTTGATTAGTGTTTTGATTAGTTATTTGATTAGTTATTTGATTAGTTATTTCTGTGTTGTGAATCATAGAGAGCGTCCTGGCTTTTAAAGTTTTTTTATATCTAATTATATAATTTATTTTACTTTAAAACAGGCGTTTTTACAAATATTATACAAATTTATTAATTTTCTAGTGAGCAGTAAATTTGATTTAGATAATTAGCTCTTGTAGAGCATTTAGGGTGATTTAAGCTAGATTTGGCTTGTGGACTTTGTGCCATATTATTAAATGTATTTATAAGATTTTCTAACCAAGTTTTATTTTTTAAAAAGCAAAAAATATCGGCTTGTGCTTCTGTAGCTTTATTAAAATCAGATAATAACGTGTTAAAATCTTTAATTTCTTTATTTAGTAAAGAATTATTATTTTTTATTTTATTATACATGTTAATAAAAGCATGTCGCTTTAGATTATGTTTAAATTTTATATGTGCTAGCTCGTGTACAATAAAAGCTTTAACAGCGTCATTTGAAAG
Organism: candidate division TM6 bacterium GW2011_GWF2_30_66; assembly: GCA_000989195.1. Taxonomy (GTDB): domain Bacteria; phylum Babelota; class Babeliae; order Babelales; family Vermiphilaceae; genus GWF2-30-66. Next base: position 11,772 of record LBOA01000028.1, on the reverse strand, counting down.
ATTTTTCTGTTTTATTTTTTCTTCTGATATTTCAACATCATAACCGTTTGTAGAAAATTCATGTTCATTGTTATTTAAAAATTTGATTGGTTCTTTATTTGTTCTTTCTACAATTATAATGTTATTTTCTACAAATATTTTTTCGATATTTAGTTTTTTTTGTAGCTTATCATTTTCTAGAACTTCTAGTAATAATTTTTGCATGCTTGCTGATAATGGCTGTTTTTTATAGCTAATATCTTTATTTTTTTTATATCGTACTTTGTGAGATATTTTTGAATCATTTTTTTCTATTTTAAATTCTGCTTCTGATTTTTCAAGGAATTTTAATATTGCTAATTCTTTTTCTAATACAAGATCTTTAGCTCTCTGATTACACCATTTATACATACTTATATTTTTAGGTTTGGCATTTATTTTAAGAGAAATAAATTTTTCTTCTGTGTTGCTTGTTTTGTTTATGCCGTCGTTAGGCAGATTTTGATCATCTGGATTATTTTTTTTGGGGATAAAATTGAAGGGCCATTTTTTTGTTGAAAATAAATATACACCGGCAATAGTTGCTGCAACTGCAAGAATAGACGTTACTGGTAAAATATTTTTCTTATTAAAATATTTTATTGTATTATTTGTTGCTGTCTTTGAAGTATTAATATTTTTTGTAAAAAATAAAAAAACTGATTTTAGTTCTAAAGCTTTCATTTGGCTTGAAGCCAAAGAAATTAGAATAAGCGCTGAGAAAGTTCTTTTATAATTTTTAAATATCATGATTTACTTTAATATTCGTATTTTTTATTTATAAATTTCTTCTAAATAATTGTTTTATTTAACTGTTATTATTGTACAGGAGTAGAAAACTTTTTGCAAAGGCTAAAAAAGGGAAAGTTATTTATATTTGTAATTGTTTGTTGTTTGGTGGCTGGTATGACAGCATGATAAAAGTTTTTTGTGCAAATGAAATTTAATTTTTTGAGGTTTTTTTCCTAAATGTATTTGCTATTTCTTGTTTTGAAATCTCTGAGGTGGCAATTTTTATTGTTAATTCATAAAGTTCTTCGTTTGTCATTTCAATTTCAATATCGTTTATAGCGAGAAAAATTATAGCTATTGCTATTCCAGCTCTTTTATTGCCATCAACAAATGGGTGATTTTTAATTATGTGATATGCATAAGCTGAAGCCATTTCATAAATATCAGAGTGTAAATACTGACTTGAAAATGTTGCCGATGGTGTATTTATAGCAGAATCTAATAGTCCTTCATCTCTTATGCCGTATGTTCCGCCATATTTTTGTATAAGACCATTATAAATGTCTTTAGCGTCATCTATTGTTATAAATTTAATATTATTCATAATGTTATTTAGCTAGTTTTTTTAGGGCGTCATGATATTTTTTGGTAGTTTTTTCGAAGGCGGCTTGAATTTTTTTATCTTTGCTTATTATTATTTCATCTTTTTTTACAAGTGATATTAGTAGCCCATCATCTACTATCTTTAGCTCCAACTCTGCGCCTTCTTCTATATTAAGAAGTTGCAATATTGGCTTGTCAATAATAAGTGCCATGCTATTACCGAATTTACTTAATTTTTTTATCATTTTAGTGCTCCAAATAAATTAAAATAATAATTAATATATAATACAAGAGTATAATATAAGTCTATATTAAGTATATACTTTGTCAATACTAGATTTATTTTTTTAGCGTTGTTTTGTCGGTCAATCCTAAGACAATTTGTTTAAATATTCGCCCGCGTTCTTGGTAATCTTTAAATAGATCATAGCTAGAGCCAGAAGGGGAGAGTAATATCTGGTCATTGAGTTGCGCAGCTAAAAAACTTGCTTTTACTGCTTGTTCTAGTAAGAGTTTCCCTAGCACGAGTTGTTCAGGTGAAGATTTTTCAAGTATTAGTTTGTCTAAAATTTCAATACTTTGGCAGGGTAAATTTGCCTGTTCGCACATATTTTTAATTATTTCAGCTTCTTTGCCAAAGCTTATTACTAATTTTACATATTTTTTTATTTCACTAATCATGGGGGATCGGTCTACCCCTTTGCTCAAGCCGCCTAAAATTAATATGATAGGCTTATTTTTGCTGGCTAATTTTTGTACGGCTGCGATAGTTGAGGAGATGGTTGTGGCTTTTGAATCGTTGTAAAATTCTATACTGTTTATGGATGCAACTTTTTCCAGTCTGTGTTCGACTTGGCAAGCAAGTGGGTCAATTTCGGCGAAGTTTATGGCATTTGGATCGGCGAGCTTAGCTAGGCTTGTGGTAATGTTATTTTTTGTATATTTGTGCATGCCATCTGTAGCTTTAGCAGAGCATGCGTCTGATAATGCGAGAGTTTTGTTAACAATCTTGCTAAAAATATATAGAGATCCAAATATAATTAATAAATTTTCACGAAATGTAAATTCGGCTAATTTGTCTATTTGCTCTATTGAGCCTATGGTTTCTGTGTTATAGTTTTGTTGGTTGTTTGAAGCGTCTTGTTTTTGTGATAGTTTTATTACTGTGTTTTGATCGTTATGATCCAAGTAAAGTAGGGCATCTTGTGGGCGTAATTTGTCAATTAATTCTTTTGTAGGCTTGTTTTCTGAAAAAAAGTATAACTTGCTTTTTATTTGTATTGGATTTGTAGTGCTGGTATTTGTAATACTGGTATTTGTAATACTGGTATTTGTATTGCTGGTACTAATTGCAGTAGGAGACTCTTTTTGTGTTATTTGTGTTTGAATAAACGGTTGCAATTGGTCGATTAGGCTTATTGGTAAAAGTGCGAATTGGTCGGTTGTTTGGTGGGCAAGTATTTGCATTTTTGCCATAAAATATTCTTGCAAATTACTATGTTTATCTAAGTGGTTAGGGAAAAAGTTTGTCCAAATAGCTAGATCTGGAGCAAATGTTTGGCATAATTCTAGTTGGAAGCTAGATAGTTCCAGCAAAACTAAATCTGGTGCTAAATTATTTTCAAGTACATCTAGCACGCCTGCTCCAATATTACCTCCGGTCCAGATATTAATATTTTGGTGTTTTATTATTTGATCTAGCATATGTGTAATAGTAGTTTTGCCTACTGTGCCGGTTATGCCGACAATAGGGCCAGACGAAAATTCTTTAAAAAAGATATCCAGCTCAGATATAAATTTATGCGAGTATTTTTTATAATTTCTCAGATCTATTCCAGCGCTTGTTACTATTAAATCGTTATTTTCAAGAAAATTTTCAAAAGCTTGGCTATCGCCTTGGTTAACAAAGGTTATTTTGTTGTGCTTTAGATAAGTTTTTTCTTGTTCTGTAAGTTCGCGTTTATCAAGTATTTGTATCTGAGAAGTTTTGCTGTTTATGTAAGATTTTTGTTCAAATTCAGGCGTGTTTAAAAGTTTATTAATAAGATATTTTGTGACGGATTTACCTACCACTCCAAAACCCCATATTCCAATTTTTTTATTTTTTAAATCCATGATTTTCTTTCTATAATTAAAATTAAAAGTTAATAGCATGCAATTAATTACTTATTTTGGTTTATATAAACAGTATTGTTGGAAAAAACATGCTATTATAAGTATAATATAAAAGTATAATTTTGTTTATACTTGGTAATTTTTATATATCTGGTGGTTTAATTTTAATAAGGGTTATGATAATGACAGATAATAAAGGCGAAAATTTAGTAATAGAAAAAGTTAGTTTTAAAGATACTTTAAATTTACCTACAACAGATTTCCCTATAAGGTCAAATGCAAAAGAAGATGATCCAAAAATGATAGCCAGATGGGCATCAGAAGATATTTATAGAAAAACTTCTGAGCAAAATGTTGGAAGAGAAAAATTTATTTTGCATGATGGCCCACCATATGCAAACGGGCATTTGCACCTTGGTCATGCTTATAATAAAATTTTAAAAGATATTGTCACCAAGTCTCAGCGTATGATGGGCAAACATGTTCCTGTAACTCCTGGTTGGGATTGTCATGGATTACCTATTGAACTTAATGTTACAAAAGAAACACCGGGAATGTCAAAGACGGAAATCAAAAAGAAATGTAGAGAATATGCTCAAAGTTGGGTTGATATTCAAAGGAAAGAGTTTAAAGATCTTGGCGTGCTTATGGACTGGGATAGACCATATTTGACTATGAATTATTGTTATGAAGCTTCTATAATTGAAGCTTTTGGTAAATTTGTAGCCGGTGGATATATAGAAAGAAAAAATAAGACCGTTGCATGGTGTTATTCATGCCAGACAGTTTTGGCTTCTGCTGAGATTGAGTATCAAGACAGAAAAGACCCGTCGATTTATGTACAGTTTCCAGTAAATCAAGATGTAATAAAAAATTTGTTTCCAGAGTTAAGTTTAGACAACTTAAGCTTGTTAATCTGGACAACTACCCCTTGGACTTTGCCGTTAAATAGAGCTGTTATTGTAAAGCCAAAAGAAAAATATGTTGTGCTTAAAATTACTAAAGATTTAAAAGATAAAAATGTAATTTTAGGCAAAAAATTGGCAGAGAAATTTTGTGCGGAGATTGGACAAGAGTGCAATATATTGCATGAATTTGACTCAGAAAAATTGACAGGTTTAGTATTGCAGCATCCATTTGTGAAAGATTTACAGGTGCCTGTGATATTTGATCCATTTGTTCAAGTAGACGAAGGTACAGCATGTGTGCATTGCGCGCCTGGTTGTGGTCAAGATGATTATGAAATAGGCCTAAAAAATAAGTTAGAAATATTTTCGCCAATAAGCACGGATGGAAAGTATACGGCTGGTGTTATGCCAAGAGAGCTTGAGGGAATGTCTGTTGCTGATGGTCAAATATGGGTGATTAAAAAATTGGTTGAGTTAGATTTGTTGTTACACAAAACTAGCATCAAGCACTCTTACCCACATTGTTGGAGATGTCGCAGTGGCTTGATTTTTAGGGCAACAAAACAGTGGTTTTGCGATTTATCTAAGAATGATCTCAGGCAAAAGGCTTTAGATGCGTGTGATAAGATAGGTGCTATACCAGAAAACTCTACAAATAGGCTAAAAGCCGCAATAGAAAATAGATTGGAATGGTGTTTGTCTCGTCAACGTGTTTGGGGCGTGCCGATTGTAGCTTTAATTTGTAATAATTGTGATGCGGTATTTGTAGATAAAGATTTTATAGATAAAGTTGCTAAAGAAGTTGAAAAGAGTGGGATAGAGTATTGGGATAATGTAAAATTGGATGAATTAATTTCTAAAAATATAGTATGTAAAAGTTGCGGAGCGCGTGATTTTTCAAAAGAAACTGATATTTTAGATGTTTGGTTTGACTCTGGCGTAAGTCACTATGCAGTGTTGAGTAAAAGAAAAGATTTGGGTTATCCAGCTGATTTATATCTTGAAGGAAAAGATCAGCATAGAGGATGGTTTCAAAGTTCTTTGCTTACAAGCTTGGTATTGCAAAGTGAGCCATGCATGAAGTTTATTGTAACTCACGGTTTTACGGTAGATAAAAATGGCGTGAAGATGTCCAAGTCTATTGGAAATGTTGTCTCGCCAAAAGAAATTATAGATAAATTAGGTACGGATGGTTTGAGAATGTGGGTTGCTTCTATAGACTGTCAGGGAGAAGCTGTAGTTTCTGATAATTTAATTAAAAATGTGCAGGAAGTGTTTAGAAAGATACGCAACACTGCAAGATTTTTATTATCTAATCTTTATGATTTTGATATAAATCGTGATGCAATAGAAATTGATAAAATGTTGCTTATAGATAAATACGCGCTAGAGCAATTATATAAGCTGAATGAAGAAATAATAATAAGTTATGACAAATTTGATTTCACGGCTGTGTTTCACAAATTAGGCGATTATGTCACAACAGATTTAAGTTCTTTTTATTTAGATATAATAAAAGATAGATTATATGTAGAACGCGCCGATGGACATGCAAGAAGATCAGCGCAGACTGCGTGTTGGTATATTTTGGACACACTAAATAAATTAATTGCTCCAGTTTTATCTTTTACCGCAGAACAGATATCTGACTGTTATCAAAAGGGAAAAAAGGGTTTTGAGGGTTGCGAATCTGTACACTTGCAAAATTTTGCAAATTTAGACGGCTTGTTTAAAGAATTGTGTAAAACAACAAAATTGTTGTCTGAAGAAACACTTGAAGTTACTAAGATGCTAACTTATTGTCAAACAAAAGAAGCGGTTGATTTGATGGTTGCATTTGCTGAGCATGAAAAAATTTGGGGCGTGCTTAAAGACATAAGATCAGCGGTGCTTAAAGGCATAGAAGTTGAGCGTGAAAAGCAGTTGATGAGGCATTCGCTTGAGGCAAGTGTAACAGTTTATTTTGATCTTAATAATGAGCGCTTATCGCAACTGTCAGGTTTTTATGATTCTTTAGATAAATCTGGGCAGGATATTAAAAGCTTTTTCAAAGAGTTCTTAATAGTCTCTCAATTTGAAATTGCTCAAAATGAACTTGAGTTAGAAAATTCTGGACTTGAAGGTGTTTATATAAAAGTTAAGAAAGCCACTGGCGATAAATGCCCAAGGTGTTGGAATTGGTCTATTACTGATCATGAACATTTATTATGTGATAGATGCCAGACTGTTTTGAAGTGAATAATTCACAAATAAAAAATAGGATTTGGTTTAATATTTTTGTGAAAATTTTATATAGAAAAAGCGGACTTACTTGATTCAAGTAAGTCCGCTTTTTCTATATAGATAAATTAAATTTTATTTATTTAATTTCGCTTAAGTTATTTTTGATATAAGCTAAATCTTTAAGTTCATTAAGTTTTTTATATAATTCAATTTTTTTAGGCAATTTTATAAATCCTGCGTTATATTGTTCTGTAATAGATTTTAGCTTTTTAGAAATATCGTCTTCTATTTCTTTTGTTTCATTTAATATTTCAAGGGCCTCGTTTATGCATGTTTTTTTAAGATTGGCTTCTGAAATTTTATAAGTATTTACGGTATCTACAAATTCAGTTACAGATTCGTTAAGCTTATTTAATTTTTCTACAGTATCAGTAATGCTCTTTTCGAATGAAACATTATCTTTTGTAGATTTTGTTAAGTAGTTAATAAGTTCTATGTCGGTCCAATTTTTAGCGCTTTTTAAATCACTAAAGCTATCTTTAAAATCTTCCATTGCAATAGATACGCGGCCTAACCCAGTTTTGATACGAGGATACTTGCTTTCTAAAGCTTTTTTTTGCGATCCATCAACTACTTGCTGGCCGTCAGGACTTTTTTTTTGGTCTAAAGGCGCAGCTTTTGTTACAGAGTCATCATTTTTTTTTTGATTGTCAACGGAGGTTGACGATGACGACGGTGTTTTTGAGTCAGTATAAGATGGGCTAGATGCTTGAGCTAAAGATGTACTGTAACTATCTGGATAATCGCTAGATGATGATCCATAGCTATTGCTGCTCGAATATGTTGGCCCATAATAATCCTGTGGCGAATCTACGCCATATTTATATGAATCTTCATCTTTTTCTGCTTGTCCCGCTATAGTTGTTTGGCCTCTAGCTTTTCTTTGGGAAGATTTTGAAGCAGATTCAGCTGATTTTGCTTTACTTTCTTCTTGTTTTTTAATTTTAGGTGCAGCTTCTTTTGTGAATTTATTTATAATTTCGTCAGCATTTTTTATAATTATTTCTGTTTGTATAGCTAGGAAGTTAATTAAATTTACAAGAGCAGACTTTGAAGCTTCATTTTGCATTTTACCAGCAGCATTTACTATTACTTGAGGCTCAAAGTTTTTAATTTTAGATAAAGTTTGAAGATTTCCATAAAGCTTTTCAACTGTCTTTATATCATCTAAATAATAATATTTACCAGTTGATGGATCTGTTTGCTTTAATTTCTCAAGTTTTTGTTTCATTGTTTGCAAGTCTTTATCAAATAGATTCCAGCTTGATTTTTGACCTGCCCACTGAGAAATAGAACCTTTTTTTATTAATCCATCTATTAAATGCTGTACGCTTGGCTTTACGCTATTTAGTTTTTCGTTTAAGCTATTCAAAACTTTGATTATACTATTTATTAAATCAAGAGTATCTTTAATTTTCTTTTTATTTTCAGCTTTCTCAGCATCTTTGTTTTTTGCAATTTCTTTTTCTGCTGGCTTGTCATAATTACTTGTAGTTTGAGAAGCATCAGATTCTGTGTCGCCAAGCTGTTCTATTAAATCATTTATATCTAGATCATCAAAAGCTGCAAATGCTGTTTCTACGTATTGCTTTTGAGCCGCTGGAGTCATGCTTTCTAATTTTTTTTGTTCCTTCTCCACTTCAGCTGCAAGCTCTTTTTCAAATTGAGCTTTTTCTGCCGCAGATAGATTTTCATAGAAATTTTGCATTTCATTCATCATAACGTCCATTTTTTGCATTTGATCTGGGCTAATGTTTAAATCGGGCATTGCTGCAGGGGCGTTTTGAACTTGTGGTGTAGCGCAATACACTGAGCTCGATAATGAACATGCGCTTAACATAAGCGTGAATACTATTTTAGAGAGTCTTTTTGCTATCATAGTTTATCCTTCCTTATATAATATTAAATATATAACTATTAATAAAATAACTAAAAATATACAACAATAACTATTATATTACATTTTATATAAAAATTATTGAATTTAAATAATTTTATTCAGTAACTTATTACTTGTTACTTAAATATATTATATCAAAAGATTTAAAATATGTCTATTAATAAATTTATTGCTATTTTTATTAAAAATAAGCCATTTTTTTGTGGAGCAAGAGTTGAAAAATCTGGGTTCTGGATTTTTGAGCTCCTTGTTGCAATCGGCATTTTGATGCTTATGACTATGTTTTTGTTTAGGTTTAGCTGTAATATGATATCTATGGGGGCTGATGCAATAAGTAGACTTATGGCAATTAATTGTATTGCGTCGCATCTGGACAGTATATTTGATAAAAAAATTGGCTTTGGCTCAAATATTATAGATCTTGGTGAAAATAAAAAAGTTTTTGAGTTTAAGTCTAAAGTTTCTAATATAAATATAGCAAAAAGCAATTTACCTGAATCTTTTAAAAATGGGCAAAAAAGCAGTAATTTTAAGGTTTTGACCTTGTCGGCATCGTACATGTCGGCTTTTGGCAGAGAAAGTGTTGTGAAAGTATTAGCTAGAGCGCCGAATAGGATGCAAAATGATTAATAAATTGGGCTATACGCTAATAGAGGCGATTATTGCATTTTCTATAACAATTTTATTGATAATGCTAATATTTCAGTTTTCGGCGCAATTTTATGCAGGTTTACTTGAAAAATCTAAGTTTAACACTATATATTTGGAAAATTATTTAGCTTTTGATCATATTGTAAGAAATATATCTAAGGCTTCTGGTAAAAAAGAAGCTTGGCTAAAAATTACAGATAATCAGGTAATTTGGCGTGAAAGTGATAATATAGAAGGTGATTTTGTTAGTAATAGCGATAAAAAGATAGCTAAGGGGTATATTATGCAGGATCAAAGCCTATATTATGTTACAGGTAGTTATAATATAGCAGGGGGTTTTTGGTCAAGTCAGAGAAGAAGTTTGCTTTCTAGTGTTATAAAAGATATAAAATTTTCACAAAATTTAAGCGAAGATAATGCTTTTATTATTTCTATAACGTGCAAAATTGATTTTTATTTAAAAAATAAAAAATTTGAATTTGTAAGAATTATTGGATTGAAAAATGGTATTTTGGTTTAAAAAAAATAATAATACCGGCTCGGCAATATTAATTGTTGTGTTTTTAATGTCAGTTTTGTCTATATGTTGCATGATTTTTTGGCAAAAAAGCATCTTGTTTTATAATATTTCTATAAAACGGCTTGAGTATGAACAGAAATACAGGGCAGCATCTTGTGGTCTTGAGTACGCTATTTCTGTTTGCGCCAAAAATCAAGATGACCAAAATAGCTATTTTATGGAGACAGAAGAGTTTGAAATTTCAGATAATATAAAGTATAAGTGTAAAATTTATATAAATAAAAATGGTGAAAAAGTTTTAAATTTAAGGTCTGTTTTAGTAAATTTGGAAGATGAAAAGGTTTTTGAAGTATCATGTGACGCATTAAAAGCAAGGTCTTTTAATACTGAAGAGATAAAAAACAAAAATCTTAAAAAATTAATTATAAATAACTGGAAAGTGTGTGATAAATAATAAGTATATAAGTAATAAGTATATAAATGTATTTTATAAAAAATTTTAAAATTCCTATAACTAATGTGTTAGTTGCAATATCGGCAATAACTTTTGCTTTATCATTTATTTGTAAAGAGTATCTGTATTTTTTTGTATTTATATTTTTAGTTCCAATATTTTTTTTAGCATTTAAATATCCAAAATATTTATCATTTAAGCATGGCTTTTTATGGGGATTAATATTTTTTTTGATACACTTTTCTGGATATGTTTTTATGTTTAATAATCATGCTAATGGGTCTTTTAGGCTTCTTATTCCTGTTTTTATCGCAATTTATTGTGCGCTTTATTCTGGAGTCTGGTTTTTTTTAGCAAATTTATTTTCCAAATATTTTAAATATAAAAGTTTAGCTATATTTTTTTCTTGGGCGATATTTTCATATTTATATTTTATTTGGATAAAATATGGAGTTTTTTGCGTTTTTGGGGAATTTTTTGGATATCCATTTTCTTATCCATTATTACCTATGGCAAGTAAAGTTTCTAATTTATATTTTTTGTCATTTTTTGGTAAAAGCGCTTTTTTAGTATTTGTTATATTATTCTCTCAATTTATTGCTTTATTTTTGATTTATTTTAAAAAAAAATATTTTATTTGTGCGATTGTTTTTTTAGTCCCATTTGTTTTCGGCAATTTTTTTAGCGGGTATAATAATAAATATAAAAATTTTATCTTTAAAAAAGAAAATTTTGGATATATAAATCCAGTAAGCGCGCAAGAATTTGAGCGCCCAATAGATTATGCGCAAGAGATTTATTATAAAATGGTAGATTTGTTGCGAAAAAAGCCAGAAATTAAAGCAATTGTTATGCCAGAATCAAGTTGTCAGTTTTGTTTAAATAAGCATAAATTTGTAATAGATTTATGGACGAAAAATATATTACATAATAATGTAGATTTATTTATAGGCGCGCCTTATCAGGAGGGCGTTAAGATATATAATGCTTTATATTATATATCTTGTGGCAAAATAAAAAAAATTTATAAAAAAATAAATCTTATGCCTTTTGCAGAATATGTTCCGAAATTTTGGAATAATTTTGAGTGTTTTAAAAAATTATTTTTTCAAGATTCTGGGTTTTGCTGTGGCTGCGATAAAAAAGTTATATTTAATTATTGTGAAAATATAACTTTTAGGCCATTAATTTGCTCTGATTTTTTTACTATAAAAAAACGTGACTCTAATTGCTTTTTTAATTCTAGTAACGAAACTTTACTTTTGCCTGTAAATGACAGTATCTTCCAGGCTAATTATTTGCGTGATCTAATGTTGCTGCATGCAAAGCTTGAAGCTGCAAGATTTGGTATAAATATTTTATATGTAGGTTATTATTTTTTAGCGTTTATTTCGAGGGATGGAAATCATATAATAATTTAAATTTTTAAAAAATTTTTAAAAAATAATTAGTAAATAGGCCCTGTTTTTTATACACAGGGCCTATTTACTCAATACAGTGGACACATTTTAAATCCTTGAGGAATAAATTGTGCCGTAATCTAAAATCTCCCGATAAACAGGAGATAATTTTTCCGAACTTAGGTCTA
>LBOA01000027.1 GCA_000989195.1 candidate division TM6 bacterium GW2011_GWF2_30_66 | reverse complement strand
TGAATATAATGCAAAAATCTTCTTTTATCTAATACTACGGCCAAGCCTTGATAGTCTCACTAGTCAAACTAGTGGTTTACCTTTCTTAAATTAATAAAAGCAAAACACTTATAGCAAGAGTATTAAAAATAATTTTCTAATATTCTTGCTTTTTTATTAATAAAATAAGTATTAACAATAAGTACTAATGCACTAATAATATATTAACAAGTATACTTACTTGTACTAAAAAATTTATAAAAGGTAATGTTAAAATTAACCTGCAAAAAAAGGGCTAGTAAATGAATAATATTTTATTAAAATTATATAAAACACGTAAAAATTTAATCGCAATAATACTTTTATTACCAACAATTATATTACCTGACCCAAAAAATAAAATTTTCAAAAATGTAAGAGCAATAAACTCCATTATGGCAAAAAACATAACTACTTCAGAAAATGCCAATATTGGTGGAGACCTAACAGTAAATGGAAAAATTTACGGTGACTTTTATGGTAACTTATATGGAAGCTACAATGCAAAAATAGAAACCGGGAATATTACTTTATCTGGCGATACAATAGTAACTGGTAATTCGACAACAGGCATCACTAGTATAACAAATGCCACAATAACAACCGGAAATATAGTTTTATCTGACAACAGTAATCCAAAATCAAGAACAGATTTACTAAAAGATAATACGCAAGAACAAAAAAATAGAATGCGAGAAGACGAAGAGAAAATAACAATAAAAGAAGATATAGACATTCTAAGCGACAATACTACTGAATGCGAATCTTGTAATAATATAAATAATATAAACAAAGAAGTAATAGATGATATTTTAACAAATACTACACCACTTATTTATCCTTCACTAACATTTTCAAGCGATCTAACAACAGGTATATATCGACCAACAACAAATGGTCTTTCTATTGTTTCTTCTGGCGTCGAAAGACTAAACATAACTCAAACAGGAAATATATCTATAAAGCAATTCGGTACAACAGGCGGCGTTGTACACAACGATACACTTGGAAATTTAACAAACTCTCTCATTGTAGATGCCGATATAACCCCCGGCACGATAACAAGCTCAAGTATTGCAGATGCCACAATAACAAATGCAAAAATTGCTCAAAATGCAACAATTGCTGACACTAAACTTTCAACAATCTCAACAATAGGGAAAGTGCTAAACTCAGCAACTACAGCTACTAGCGCAAATACTGCAAATTCTATTGTATCCCGTGATGAATTTGGAAATTTCGCTGCTAACAATATAAATATAAATACAATAGAGCTTAATAATATCGCAAAAAATGGCAATATTGTAACTTGGCCTTCTGGCATGGGTGCTCTTGGATCATTTTTAGGAAGTGATGGAAATGGAAATCTTATATACTCAGTCCCATCAGGAGCTGGAAACGTATCAGCAGAATCAAATTTTGTAACAACAAATGCTCTTTTAAAAACAGATACAATTAATGGATCAAAAAACATTCAAGAAACGAATGTAACTTTAGATAATAATAGCAATATTTTAGGCATAAATAATTTAGCTTCAAATTCTATATCAACAAATAATATAACTATAACTGGTGGCGGTAATTTAACAGGCAATTTGATTGGCAATGTCACAGGAGATCTAACTGGCGATGTTACTGGCAATATCACAGGTAACCTTGAAGGAAATGTTACAGGAGCAGCATCACAAAATATACTAAAAACTGGCGACACCATGACCGGCAATCTTGTAATGGCAAATAAAGCAATAAACTTTCAAGACTTTTTAGGCTCAAATTATATTGGTCTAAAATCACCAAATACAATAAATACGAGTTACGATATAAATTTACCACAAGAAGCTCCAAAAAGTGGCCAAGTATTGAAAACAACAAATGACAGCACTCCATTTTATACCGAATGGACATCTATCGCAGGCGGCTGTCCGGATGAAAATAAAACAATTTATGTTTCAATTTCGGGTAGCGATTCGTCTGGCGATGGATCTATTTCTGCACCATTTGCAAGTATTAAAAAAGCTGTTATTACAGCAAATGGCATATCAAGCACCACAACTCCTGTAACAATTTATGTCGGCCCAGGCGTATTTATAGAAAATAACCCAATAATAATAGATGCTGACGGAATAAGTATAATTGGCGCAGCAATATCGAGCACAACAATTAAACCGTCAAATATAAATGAAAATTTATTTTATTCAACAAAATCTTGTTTAGCTTTTTATAATTTCGTAATGGCCTCAGCCCCAGGATCCACAGCAAGCGCTATTTCTATCTCAGCAACAGAAAATGCTAGAATTAGATTTGTTTCTATTGCTACAGCTTTATTTAATATCGGATTTAATTTGTCTGGAGAATTACCAACAACTGTCCCCACAGTAATTTTTTCCGAAGTACAATCTGCCGGATGCAACACTTTCGCATCACTTTCAAATATATCTGTAAATATTTCTAACGCACTTCTCAGAGGCCCTTTGGTCGGCACAACGCCATCAAACACAGCAATAACAATTAGTGGCGCTGGCTCTTGTGCAAATATTTCTGATTCATTATTTATGCAATTTGATACCGGCGTATTAACAACAAACAGCGCCCAAGCAAACATTTCTTGCTCAACAATTAGAGAAACAACAAATGGAATAGTCAGCCAAGGCTCCAGTAAAGCATTTTTAAATGGCTGCAATTTTTTGCTAAATAACTCGTCTAGTGTTAACGTATTCTCTACTCAATCATCAAAAGTATATGTCGAAGGTTGCTTGTTCGATTGCGAAGATGCTTCTGATACTCAACAAGGAACATGCTTAAAATGTACAAACGGTGCTAAAATAATTGCAAATAATAACACGATAGATGAAGCAGCTATCGGCATAGAATGCGGACAAACTGGAGATACCGATACTACATATGTACTTGCAAGTTCTTTAAATATAAGAAAATGTTTAACTGATATAAAACAAAATGCTCTTGCAAAAATTCAGTTTACCGGTGGAAAATTTGATTATGAAAAATTAAGCATAGAAAATCCAGATTTCGTATCTATATCTGCATTCGATACTGATGGAAGCTTGTCTTTTGGAAGAACATCAGATATTTTAACTCCTTTATACAAAATATCTACCGGACAAAATTGCGTACCATCATTGGTTTATTCTCCAAATTATTATGGCTCAAAAGGCACAGTTTATTTAAATTCTAATACTGGAGCTTGTGGAAAAACTACAAACGCAATTCAATCAGATTACGAAGATTCTAGTTATATGGTAGTGACTGGCGATAGAACAAAAGAGTCTAAAATTAAACTAATTTCTGACTCTACAAGCGTAGGCTCAGGATTTGGAAATGACGAAAATATACGTGGCTGGGAAATATCAAAACTTGGGACAACTGCTGACTTAGCATTTACTTACACAAATAATGACAGTTCTGGACAAGCTGAAAATGGACCAAACACTATTATGCAACTTAGTGGCTCCAATAATCAGATAATTTTCCCAACAGCTCAAAACCCTCTAATAACACCAAATTTAACTGCAAAACTAACCTGGGGAAACAGTGGAGATATTACAAACTTATACAAAAGCGCAACTGGTATTTTAACTAGCGACGCCGATTTTATAACTTCTAGCTTAACTTCTAATAATCTTACTGAAAATAAAGCTGTAGCAACTGACGCAAATAAGAAATTAGTTTCTAGCTCAACAACAGACACAGAGTTGGGCTATTTGTCTGGGGCAAGTTCAAACATACAAACACAAATTACTGGAAAAGTTTCTAAAGCTGGCGACACAATGTCAGGAGCATTAACATTACCTGACACAACTGCTGGTACACCAATGCTAAACTTCACCAATAATCCAACAGTTGGTCTATCTGCACAATCTGGAATTTTATCGATAAATACAAATGCAAGTCCAAGAATGCAAATAAATTCTGATGGCGAAGTTTATATTAATAAATTAGGCGCAACAGCAGGAGTTATTCACAATACAACATCTGGACTAGAAAATTCACTTATTGTTGACAGCGATATTACAATTGGTACAATAGCAAATAATAAATTACAACAATTAACTAGCGCCAACTTAGTTGCAAATTCTGCAA
Source organism: candidate division TM6 bacterium GW2011_GWF2_30_66 (assembly GCA_000989195.1). GTDB lineage: Bacteria > Babelota > Babeliae > Babelales > Vermiphilaceae > GWF2-30-66. Next base: position 9,448 of record LBOA01000027.1, on the reverse strand, counting down.
CTACTGCAAGTAGCGCTACAGGTCTTGGCACAATTGTCGCAAGAGATAACTCTGGTAATTTTGCTGCAAATATTATAACCGCAAGCTTACTTGGAAATGCAACTACAGCTACTACCGCTGGAAATTTTACAGGCGAACTTATTGGCGATGTCACAGGCACACAAAGTAATACTTCTGTAATTAGAGTTGGCGGAGCAACAGGAGTCACCTCTGATCAAATAAATACTGGTGTAATAGCTGCTAACAGTGCAACCGAAGATAACACACCAAATACAATTATTAAACGCGACGACTCTGGATATTTCACCGCAAACATGACCGGTGCTGCATCATTCAACGTGCTAAAATCTGGCGACGTAATGACCGGCGATCTTTTAATGGCAAATAAAACTATTAAATTACAAGACTTTTATGGCACAAATTATGTCGGCCTAAAAGCTCCAAATGCAATTTCATCAAGCTACACGGTAAATTTACCAACTGGCGCACCTCTCGCCAATCAATTTTTACAAGCATCGACAACAACACCAAACGAATTAGTCTGGAAAACAATTAATGGCGTTCCTGCAAACACAAAAATGATATACGTTACTGTTAATGGAAGTGATATAACAGGTAACGGCTCAATATATGCACCTTTTGGAAGTATTTCAAAAGCCGTTGAAATAGCAAACAGTTTAGCCAGAAGTTATATAGATGCTATAACAATAAATGTAGGATCCGGTCTTTTCTATGAAAATCCAATGCAAATAACATCTGATTCTATATTTATTATTGGACAATCTATAGCCGACACTACAGTTGTACCTTCAGACCCAGCTCAAAATCTTTTATCTATTTACGCAGCAAATGCTGGAGTTTACAATATTTCATTTGTATGTGAAGACACATCTTTAGCAACCGCCCTTGTTATAACGACAACCGCGTCTGGCTTTATTGAACTTGAGGGCATAAGCTTTAACTCGTTTCAAACTGGTATAGATTTAACCGGAGGAGACTCATCATCATTTGTACTTGCAAGCAATATTCAAACTATAAATAATGGCACAGCTATTTCAATTAATAATGCCACAACATCTCTAAAAAATTGTAATATGCTAGGTGGAACAAGTTTAGCAGCACCTGCAAATACTGGATTTAATATCTCCGGAGCAAACTCAATCGTATATATTTCAGACTCAACTATCTTACTTTTTAATGATGGTTTATCCGTAACAAATTCTGCACAAATTCATATTTTGAGCTCAACATTCCAAACAAATATCAATAGCATCACATGCAACAACTCAAGTAAAGCTTCAGTTATAGGCTGCAACTTTATCACAAATACCCCATACACAACAAATATTAGTTCTTCTCAACCTGGCACTAGCGTATATGTAGAAGGCTGTTTATTTGACTGCAACTATCTAGGCACTCAACAGGGTACATGTATAAAAGTTACAGATGGCGCAGAGATTATCGCCAATAACAGCACATTAGATCAAGCTGCTATCGGTATAGATTGCGGACAAACTGGAGACACAGAGACTACCAAAATAATTGCAAGCAGTGTTACAATAAGAGACTGCGCTTTGGATATAAAACAAACTAGCACTTCTACTATTAATTTTACAGGCGGCAAATTCAGTGACAATAAATTAAGCATAGAAAATCCTGAAAATGTCCATATAACATCTTTTGATGAAGATGGAAGTTTAACTATAGGCAACACCTCAGATATACAAAACAAAATATATAAAATTGCCAACGGACAACCCGCACATCCAACTGTAAAATATTTGCCTAACTATTATGGTGCAAAAGGCACAATCTATCAAGATTCAAATACTGGCGTAAATTCTGCACCGGCATGTAATGGTGTACAATCAGACAAAGAAAGCGCTAACTACTATTTGGTAACAGGCGACAGCACAAAACAGACAAAAATTAATCTTATTTCTGATACTTCTTCTGATATAGGCTCTTATGCAAATATACGCGGCTGGGAAATATCAAAGCTTGGAAATGCCGGTGCAGATTTAGCATTCACCTATACAAATAATGACCCAGGATCGGCAATAATAGGCCCAAATACCATTATGAAATTAGATGCAGTAAATAATCAAATAATACTTCCCGCATCAATAAACCCTTCTGGTTGCGCAAAATTAGTATGGGGAAACAATGGCGACAATACAAATTTATACAAAAGCGATACAAATACATTAAAAACTGACGGCAATTTTATTATAGGAGGAGTTGTCGTAGGATCAACTCTTACGATACCAACAGGCACAGAATCAAATCCATCTTTATCATTTACAAACGATACAAATACAGGAATTTATTCATCTGAACAAGACAATATCTCGATAGCTACTGCAGGGGCCAAACGCTTTAATATCGATAGCTCTGGCAATATTTCAGTAAATAATTTTGCTTTAGGAACCACAGGCATAGTGCACAGCAACACTGCAGGCATTTTATCTAGCAGCGCAATTGTTGGTAGTGACATTGCATCAAACACAATACCTGACAGCAAACTACAACAAATAACTAGTCTAAATAAAATTGCAAACACAGCCACAACAGCAACCGATTTACCTACAAATGGCGCAATAGTATCGAGAAACTCCACAACCGGGGATTTTGGCACTTTCGGCACAATAAGTGCCGGCCTATTTTCTGGCCCATTAACAGGAAACGTAACAGGAAATATTTTTGGCAACGCTTCAACGGCAACATCAGCCGTTACATTTTCAACAGCTCTAACCGGCGATTTATCTGGAGGAAATAACGGATCTGCATCTACAGTTACAAAAGTTGGAGGACAACTTGCAACAGATGTCGCAAATGCAACTATACTTACGAGTCAAGCTACAAACGATAATACCGCAAACAGAATTGTGCGCAGAGGCTCTGCAGGCGAATTTAGTGCAGGCACAATTATTGCAACACAATTTTCTGGACCACTTTCTGGAGATGTTACTGGAAATCTTATTGGCAATGCTGACACTGCTACACTTGCAACTCGCGCAATCTCTGCAACAGGATTTTCTGGAGCACTTTCTGGAGATATTACAGGCACACAAGGCGCTACTGTTGTAAGCTATGTTGGCGGGGCAACAGGCTCTTATATCGCATCTGGTGCAAAACTTGCAAATGACGCTACAAGCAGTGCCGTTATAAATACTGTAGTTAAACGTGACGGTTCTGGCAGATTCGTAACAGATATGATCACATTAAACGGCACCGTCTCAGCTGCAACCGACGCTGCAACAAAAAATTATGTAGATACACAAGTACTTACCGGTGGACTTGATACTAAAATTCCTGCCAAAGTTATCGAAACAACAAGCAACATCTCAATTACTGGCACAACAACCATAGACAGTGTATTAGTTGCTGCTGGCGACCGCGTTTTATTAGACCACCAAACTACTACCAGCGAAAACGGTCTCTGGATAGTACAAGATCCCGGTGCATGGTCAAGACCATCAGACTTCGATACGAGCTCTACAGCAGGCAAATCTTATGTGCTTATAACAGAAGGCGCAACAAACGCTGGTTCTAGCTGGGTATGCAATACTCCACTTGCAACTATCGACACTGATCCAATTTCTTTTGTATTATTTTCACTTCCAGACACAACTACTGCTGCTAATGTTGGCACTGGGGCTGGACAAATATTTAAAAATAAAACAAGTAACACAATTAACCTAAGAACTCTTGCAGCACTTACTTACATGAATATCGCAACAAATATTACAAATAATACTGTTGATATTGGTACAAATGCAACTTCAACAAATACACCAAATACAATTATTGCCCGTGATGCAAACGGCTACTTTTCAGCATCCGGCATGACTGGCATCGCTTCGGGCAACGTAAAAATAACCGGTGATACTATGACCGGAAATTTAAATATTGGACCATCTGGTGCCGCTAGATCAGAGCTTCACTTTATAGATACAAACACAAATTATATTGGCCTACGCGCACCATCGACTATTGGTGCAAACTACACAATAGATTTGCCAAATATCGCACCACAACCGCATCAAGTTTTGATGGCAACTTCAGCCACAGGTACAAAATGGGAAAATAATTGTCCCCCACCTGCTGCTACAAAAACTTATTATGTATCACCTGCTGGAAATAACGACACAGGAGATGGTTCAGCAGCCTTCCCATACAAAAATATTTCTAAAGCTTTAGAATTAGCCAATGCACAAGCATCATCAATAAATCCAATTACTATTTATGTTGGCGCTGGAGTATTTTTAGAAGATAATCCAGGACCAGGAATAGAAATAACAGCTGATGGAATAAGCATAGCTGGATCATCCTTGTCTGGAACAGTAATACTTGCAAAAAATCCAGGCAACCCTCTATTTGGCATATCTACATCAAATGTAGGATTTTATGATCTAACGGTAAAACCTTATCCATTTCCAGCATCAACAAATAGTGCTATAAAATTAACAACAACTAGCTTTGGAAGAATAAGATTTAACTCTGTAGGTATAGTTGGGTTTAAAATAGGATTAGAAATTAATAGCTCTGTAAATGCTCCAATAGTTCTATTAAATGAAATACAAAGCATGGACAACGAAACATGTATATGGCTAAATAACGTTATATCCGTTATACAATCTTCTGTCTTTCAAGGGTCTTCTACAAATATGCCATTAAATACTGGAATTTCTATAAATGGCTCGCTATCTAGAGTTGGATTTTTGGGTAGTGCTATGCGATATTTTGATACCGGAATAACAGTTCATGACGGGGCTACGTTAAGAGTTTCGTCTGTGGACTTTGAAAGCTGCAAACACGGCTTTATTTGTCAACAAGGCAGCAGTGGTTATCTAATTGGTGTAAACAACCTATACAATTTTGATGACAGTATAAACGTAGAAGCTAAAGACGCAGGAACAAGGATTTATATTGATGGCTCTATGTTTAACTGTAAAAATGCTATCTCTAATTTAGCTACAGGTACAGGAATAAAAGCTACTAGAGGCGCAGTTATAGACATAAACTCTACAACTATCCAAAATGCAAAACTAGGCTTTGAGTGCGGCGATACCGGAGATGACGCATCAACTCAAATAATTTCAAACGGCGTAAACCTAATAAACTGTCCTTATGACCTTAGACAACGCGGAACCGCAACATTAAGTTTTGTTGGCGGAACAATAGAAACCCCTCACCTTGATTTTGAAGATGCTACCAACATAAGTTTTGCGGCATTCAAAAGTGGCGGAAAAACAACTCTCTCTTTTGGCAATTCACAAGATGACCCTTCTTTGATTTATCAAATACAAAATGGCCAAGATATATTGCCATATCTGGAATATAAGCCAAATTACTATGGCACAAAAGGCACCATTTATACCAACTCAAATACAGGTACAGCTGGAAATGCTATGAATGGTGTACAATCAGATTTTGATAATGCAAGCTATTATGCAATAACAAAAGACTTTACAAAAGAAGCAAAAATAGCCCTCATTTCTGATTCTCCTGCAGGAAGCTACAATAATATCAGAGGATGGGAAATTAACAAAACTGGCACAAATGCAGATTTAAAATTCACATTTACGAATAATAACGAAACAGGTAAATCTATCGCTGGACCAAACACTCTCATGCAACTAAATGGTTTTGACTCGAAAATAGAATTCCCAACATCCAACAACCCTACCGGATACACGGCTAAACTCGTTTGGGCTCCTGAAACAGATACAAATACAAATTTATATAGAGATGTTGCTGACACATTAAAAACTGATGCCAACTTTATAGTTGGTGGCTCATCTACATTAACAGTCCCTTCAAGCACACCCGGAACACCAAAAATTAATTTTGCAGGCAGCACCGGCACGGGATTTTCTGCACAATCTAATAGCTTATCTGTCAATACATCTGGGCAACAACGAATAAATATCAATAGCTCTGGGCTTATTTCCATAAACTCTCTAGGCGCATCAGGCGCAGGAGTAGTACATAATGATGCATCTGGAAACTTATTAACTTCACTTATAATAAATAACGATATTACAGATAACACAATAGAGAACGTAAAACTAAAAACAATAACAGCTTCTGGTAAAGTTGCAAACTCTGCAACAACTGCCACAAATGTTAATGCTACTGGCACAATCGTATCGCGTGACTCTTCTGGAAGCTTTAGCGCTGGAACAATTACAGCAAATTTAGTTGGAAATGTTTCTGGAAATGCAACGAGTGCAAATACAGCAACTAGCGCTGTAAGTGCAACCAACTTTACAGGCACACTAAGTGGAGATATATCAGGAACACAAAGTTCTACTGTTGTAGGTACTGTCGGCGGCAAAACAGCTGCAGAAATTTCTTCAGGAACAACCCTTGCAAATTCAGCAAATAGCGCTAATAACATAGGCCAAAGTCAAATTGTAAGACGTGACGCATTTGGCAACTTTGCAGCAACTACAATAACTGCTAATTTAACCGGTAACGCTTCTGGCAACGTACTAAAATCTGGTGACATTATGACCGGTGCGCTTAACTTAAATCCTTCAAGTAGCACAGCGACAAATCCTTCCATCTGCTTTGGCTCAACAGGAGCTGGAATTTACTCAGATGTTACAGATACATTATCTTTAGAAACTGCAGGCGTGCAGAGATTAAACATAAACAATACTGGCACAGTAAAAATTCCATACTTAACAACAGCAAATGGCGTAATTAAAAATGACGGCTCTGGAAATCTTTCTAGCTCACTTGTAACAAATGCTAATATTAGTAATACTGCTGCAATATCTGACACAAAACTTGCAACAATAGCAACAGCTGGAAAAGTTGCAAATTCTGCAACTACAGCTACTGGCGCAAACACACCAAACACAATTGTTTTACGCGATTCTTCTGGAAACTTCTCTGCTAACACAATAACTGCTAACCTAACTGGCAATGTAACGGGTAATTTAACCGGTACAGTAACGGGAGCTGCAACTAGCAACGTGCTTAAAGCTGGCGATACTATGACAGGTACTCTTACAATATCTTCGCCTGGGGTACTATCTCTATCATCTGGCACAGAAACTAATCCAACAATTTTATTCCCAGGCACAACTGGAGCAGGCATTTTTTCTGGAGCTAACGACAACCTATCGTTTTCAACTGCTGGCACAAAACGGTTAAATATAAATAACACAGGCGATATAACTATAAGCCAATTTGGCTTAACACCCGGCCTTGTTCATAATGACTCTAATGGAAAGTTAACAAACTCTTTACTTGCAAACACTGACATCCCATTAAACACAATAAGCGATAACAAATTACAAACAATAACAACTGCAGGAAAAATATCAAATACAGCAACTACCGCAAACAGCGCTACAGGAATAAATACAATAGTTGCAAGAGATGATTCTGGCAACTTTGCTGCAAACACAATAACCGCTACAACATTTGTCGGTAATTTATCAGGAAATGCAACAAGTTCTGACTTTGCAACAACTACCGGCAGTACAACAAATTTTTCTGGCTCATTAGCAGGTGATATTACAGGGACCCAAAGCAGCACCAAAGTAAGCTACGTCGGCGGTAGCGCAACTGGGGTATCGGCTGCTAATATTATTTCTGGAGTAAACACTGCAAATTCTGCAACAGATGCTTCAACAAATGGCACAGTTGTAAAAAGAAGCTCAACCGGTAATTTTAGCACATCTGGAACAATTACAGCTTCAATATTCTCTGGTTCATTATCTGGCAACGCAACAAGCGCAACTACTGCCATTAGTGCAGTTAGCGCAACCAACTTTACAGGCACATTAAGTGGTGAAGTCTCAGGAACGCAAGGTTCTACCGTTGTAAATACAGTTGGCGGCCAATCAGCATCAAACATTGCTGCAGGGGCAGTTCTTGCAAATGCTGCTAATAGCGCAAACAACATAGGCCAAAGTCAAATTGTAAGACGTGACGCTTCTGGAAACTTTGCAGCAACTACAATAACTGCTAATTTAATCGGTAATGCTTCTGGCAACTTACTAAAATCTGGAGACATTATGACCGGTGCGCTTAAATTAAATCCTTCAAGTAGCACAGCGACAAATCCTTCCATCTCTTTTGGCTCAACAGGAGCTGGCATTTATTCTGATGTTGCAAACACATTATCTATCGAAACTGCAGGCGTACAGAGATTAAACATAAATAATACTGGCACAGTAAAAATTCCATACTTAACTACTGCAAATGGCGTAATTAAAAATGACGGCTCTGGAAATCTTTCCAGCTCACTTGTAACAAACTCTAATATAAGCACTTCTGCTGCAATAGACGATACAAAACTTGCAACAATATCAACAGCTGGAAAAGTTTCTAACTCTGCTACTACAGCTACTGGCGCAAGCACTGCAAACACTATTGTTTTACGTGATTCTTCTGGCAATTTCTCTGCTAACACAATAACTGCAACAACTTTTTCTGGCGCCTTAAATGGAATTGCCAATGGAAACCTACCCCTTACCGGTGGCATAATATCTGGCGCATTAACAATACCATCTAGCAATCCAGGCTCACCGCAACTTAACTTCTCGTCATCAAATACAACTACCGGTCTTTCGGCTACAGGTTCAACTTTATCTTTAAATGCCGCAGGCGCTCAACAAATGAGCTTATACTCAACTGGAGCTGCTTTCCATAACCCTGTAAACATGAACTCTTTTGGCATCACTGGAGCTAGCTCAATAGGCGCTACAACTATAAACGCTGGCACAATAAATGTTGCCGGCACAGCTGATTTTGCAACCGGCGTAACATTTACACAAGGTACAGCCACAAATCCATCCATAAAATTTACAGGAAGCACAAATACCGGTCTATCTGCCGCTACCGCAAATACACTTTCTTTTGCAGCAAATGGTATAGAACAAATGAGCATAAGTGATACGAAAATAATAAAAACTGAACCAATTTGCGACCAAGCAATACTCATATCTCCAATATTCAGCGCAAATGGTACAGTTACAGCTCTTGAAAGAACATCAATTTTAATGATTAGAACTAATAGTACAATAACACGAACCATTACAGTTTATTTCCCTCCAAATCCAGTTCACGGACAAAAATTTACTATTATGTGCTTAAACTCATCCACAACTACAGTTAACTTGATATATCGTGCAGGAACAGGAGGGGCGAGTTTTGTAAATTTACCGTCAAATCTTGTTTCAAATATAGGTGGAAATACATATATTTACTTAGAAACTGGAGGTCCTGTAGCAAATGCCTGGTATATAGTTAATAGAAGTTACTAATAAAAAATATAATTTGAACTTAATTAAGGGCGCTTTAAAAACAGGCGCCCTTAATTAAGTTAGAGCTTATCCGAAAATTAATTTGAAATAAACAAGCCCCTTAAAATTGGTTATATTATAACCAAGAACAAAAACAAAGAAGGGGCTTGTTATGAAGA
>LBOA01000026.1 GCA_000989195.1 candidate division TM6 bacterium GW2011_GWF2_30_66 | reverse complement strand
TTCATAACAAGCCCCTTCTTTGTTTTTGTTCTTGGTTATAATATAACCAATTTTAAGGGGCTTGTTTATTTCAAATTAATTTTCGGATAAGCTCTTATTTTTTTACTTAAAATATTTTTTTAAATTTTCATTTTCAATAAGCTTTATATTGTAATCTGTTGTAGTCGCTCCATGTTTAATTAGATATTCTATCATTTCTTCATTATTCAACTGACAAGCGACATCTAGAGCGCTAGTGCCATAATCGTTTAATTCATTAATTGATTTTTGCGCGCCATTTTCAATAAGATATTTTACTATCTCAAGATTATTGATTTGGCAAGCCCAGAAAAGAGGGGTTGAGCAATTTGAATTAGGAAGGTTAACATCTGCGCTATGTGAAACTAGATATTTTATTGTACCAATTTCTTCACTAATTATTGCCCATAAAAGTGGAGTAAATCCATAAATATCACTAGTATTAATATTTGCTCCATTAAGTAATAATAACTCCATTAATTCAATATTGTTATCATCGCATGCAAAGGAAAATGGAGTTTCGCCTTTTATATTTGCTATATCTATGTTTGCGCTATTATCTAATAAGTATTTAACAATATTAATGCTTTTTTCTGCGCTAGCTATAAATAAAGGTGTTTGTCCATAGATATCTGCTTTGTTGATGTCAGCTCCATTTTCTACTAAAAATTTTACGGCATTAAAATTTGTATTATCGCAGGCAATTTTTAGAACTGTTGTTGAATGCATTAATATGCTTTGGTTTATATCGGCTCCATTGTCTAAGAGAAATTTCATCATTTTTAGATTGTCATTATATAAGGTGAGTGACAATGGGGTATTTCCTGTTTTTGAACTTGCAGTATTTATAGATTTTTTGGCGCCATTTGCGATTAAAATTCTTATCATGGCAGGATTATTTATTAAACAAGCCCAAAAAAGTGGCGTTTCATTGTTATAGTTTACTTTATTAACAATATCTTCGTTGCAATTAGATAGAATAGATTTTACCAAATCTAAGTTTCCAGATTTACAAGCAAGTAAAAGTTTTGTACTAGTTAAATAGCAGGCTACGTCATTTCTTTTTATATATAGATATGCTGCTACTGGCATTGCTATTGCTGCGCTAGTTATCGCCATAATGGTTTTTGGATTGCTTGAGATATATTTAATTATTGGAGATGAAGCCGGTTGTTTTTTTGGAAATAAATAACTAAAATTTATAGCACTTAATTGTGTTGTAATTAGACTTGCTAGTGTAACTATTGATAATAGAGTTGTTTTTTTTTGCATAAAAATCCTTTGTTGATATTAATTTTAGAAATATGTTTTTGTTACGATAATTTTAGTAATAACATCAAAGCAGTATAAGTTATATTTGTTCCAGCTAAAAATAAGCTAATTTTTTTAGCAAATGGATTAATTTCTTCACGATATACATCATTTTTATTGAGCATATTGTTTAAGTCGTATGCTATAAAGCCGCTTGCTATTTCGGAACCTAGCCAAATAAAAGGCTCTTTTCTTCCCGGCATTAAAGTATTATTAATTAGATTGGTTCCGGCAAGAAAAAAACAAATTTTTTTTGCTAATGGCGTGAACTTTTCGCGATAAAATTTGTTATGGCATAGTGCTTTATGGGAGCTGTAAGCAATTAATGCGCTTATTGCATATATTGCAGTTTGTAGATCCCCGGCATAAAGGTTTTGATAGTGGTTTGGCATATTGTTGTAATATCCATAATTATAGTATCCATTATTGTAATGATAGTTGCAGGTGGTATTTTTGAAGGCAACAAAACAAAAAACGGTTAAAATAAGCATTAATTTTTTGATCATAATATTTTGGCTTTCGATATTTTTTTGTATAAACGATAAAAAATATTAAATTAAATTATAGTTAAAAACTATAGCAAATGTAATAATTTTTAGCCAGCAAAAATTGTCTTGTTATGTGGATTTTAATTAATTTACGTCTTAAAAATAATTTCGATTTGTCGCGACAAGTTTTTATTAAATTTTGATTGTTGCGTTTTTGGTTGTAAAAATTGGTGTGAAATTATGGGGTAAGTTTAATAAAATTTAAATAAATTTAATGCGTTTTTTGTAGTTTGTTCAGCCACAGTTTCTAGAGTTATATTTTTTATTTTTGCGATATGCTCAGCGATAGCGAGAATATATTTTGGGTGGTTTTGCTTGCCCCTAATGATTTGTGGAGGTAAAAATGGCGCGTCAGTTTCAAGAATTATTTTTTCAATTGGAAGTTGCGCAACTGTTTCTTGCAATATAGTGTTTTTTGGATAGGTTACCGATCCGCCTACACCTATAAGTAGGCCTAAAGAGATTACAGAATCGGCAAATTCTTTGCCTTCAGGAAAGCAGTGCATAACGCCCTTTAGATTGTCATTTTTATATTGGTCTAGTAATTTGTGCATCTGATCAGTTGATTGTCGCATGTGGATGCTCAATGGCAAATTTTGTTCGAGTGATAGTTCTATTTGAGCTTTTAATAAATCTATTTGTTTATCTAGTGTGTCTTGTCTATGATAAAGGTCTAGGCCGCATTCGCCAATACAAACTATTTTATTTTGGATTTTGTTAGATAAAAATTTTTTAATTTTTTCTAAATCTTGTTTCCAGTTTGAGGTTATATCACATGGATGTATGCCTACTGCTGCAAACATATTTTTATTTTTTTTTGCTAAATTTATGCAATTTTCACACTCTATAATGCTTGTTCCAACATTTAATATATATTTTATTCCGGCTTGTGATGCTTCTTGTGCTATTTGCGATGCAAGTTCAAAACTTTCTTGTGCTATAAGGGTGTCGAATTTTTCTTTTACCATTATGTTTATGTGACAGTGAGTATCTATTAATTTTATAGGAAGGTCTAGGGGCGTAGTGAAGGGCTTATTTGTTGGCATAGTATTTCCAATATTTGTATGCTTTCGGCATTAATTTAAGCATATGCGTTTTTAAGTTATTTTGTGCATGCTAATTATATTTTAGCAATTTTTGTAAAAAACATAAAATTTATTGTTCAAGTGTTTAGGAATGGGCTAGTTTCTCTTTGAGTAAATAGTGTTTTATTTTTTTTATTTTTTCATGACGTGAAAATTTCTGGCAGTTTTTTATGAATTTAGTCTTAATTTTCAATTCTTATTTGACAAACTTATAAATAAAACTACTATAATAAGTATGCAAACTAGGCAATAGTTTGGAAAAATTGAAAAAAAAGAGAGCTGTATTGGAAGCAGCAGTGTTTTAACTATTACTTTTTTAAACCTTAATCATGAGGAGTTACCTATGAATAAGAGTGAGTTGATAAATTCACTAAGTGAGGAAACAACTTTCAGCAAGAGAGACGTTTCCAGAGTTTTAGAATCATTTACAAGAATCGTTGAGCGTACATTAAAGAGTGGTAACAAAGTTGCCATTACAGGTTTTGGAAGCTTTACAATTTCTCGTCGTCCAGCAAGAAAAGGAATCAATCCTGCAACAAAGCAACGAATTGATTTACCAGAAATTTGTGTTCCTAAATTCAAGCCTGGCAAGAATTTGAGAGAAACAGTAAGGTCTGTCAAAGCTGCTTAAATTTTGATTTAGAAAAGCTTTTACTCTTAAAAGGTCGCAATGTTGCGACCTTTTTTCTTTTCAGGATTATTTTTTTCGTGTATTATTATTTCAGTAGTTTTTTTAAAAATTAAAATTTAAATATAAAAGTAAATTATTTAATAATTTAATTAGTAAATAACTTACAAATAAATTGGGCGCGCCATGATAGATTTGTCTTTGCTTAGAGATAATACGGAAAAAGTTGTTAAATTATTACTGAAAAAAGATCCTAATTATGATATTGAACTTCTTTTAGATTTGGATGCTAGCCTTAGAGCTTTGAGAGCAGAGGTAGAGGATTTAAGATGCGAAAAGAATGAGCTTTCAAAAAGTGGTTCTAAAGGGGTTACTGAAGAAATTATAGCTAGATCAAAAGATTTAAGTAGAAAGTTAAAAGAAAAAGAAGAAGAGCTCCAAGATTTAGAAATAAAATTTAAAGATTTATATTTAAGGTGTCCAAATATTCCTCAACAAGATGTTCCAGAGGGAAATAAGGCCGAAAATTTGGTTGTAAAAGAATTTGGTGAAAAGCCGGAATTTTCTTTTGCGATCAAAGATCATATAGAGCTAGGCGAAAGCTTGGGTTGGCTGGACTTTGATGCCGGAACGCGTATTGCAGGAAGCAATTTTGCTTTTTATAGAGGCGATGCTGTAAGATTAAAATATGCATTAACCATGTATATGCTAAAAAATAATATGGCAAATGGTTTTGAGCCAATTTTGCCGCCTTACTTAGTAAATGAAAAATCACTTACAGTTACTGGAAATTTTCCAAAGTTTAGAGACCAGGTTTATGAAATAAAAGACGAAGGTCTCTTTTTAACACCTACGGCTGAAGTTGATTTAACAAATATTTATAGAGACAAGATATTGTCCAGTGAGCAGTTGCCAATAAAGATGACTTCTTGGACTAGTTGTTTTAGGCGTGAAGCTGGAGCTTATGGTGCTTCAGAGAGGGGCTTAATACGTATTCATCAATTTGAAAAAGTAGAATTGGTTACTATTTGTGAGCCGCAAAATTCTAATGACGAGCTTGATCGCATGATAGCTTGTTCAGAAAGTATTTTGCAAAAACTTAATTTGCATTATAGGATTAGCTTGTTGGCAGCTCAAGATTGTTCGTTTCCTTCGGCTAAAACTTATGATATAGAAGTTTGGATGCCTGCAAGAAAGCAGTATTATGAAGTTTCTTCTTGTAGTAATTGCACAGATTTTCAGGCTAGACGTGGGTTGATAAGATATAAGGGGCCTCAGGATACAAAAACTACTCTTGTGCATACATTGAATGCGTCTTCTTTGGCCTTGCCTAGATTGATGGTTGCCATTATGGAGACTTATCAACAGGAAGATGGAACCATTGCTATACCAGAGTTTTTGAAAAAAGAAGGTTTATTTGGTTGATTACCCCCTGCGGGGGTAAAGTAACAGCATTAAGATTAGTATAACCCTTCGATAAACTCACAGCCTTCGCTAAAAGCTACGGCGTGCACGGCAGGGCGAACGGATTTTAGTGTTTTAGTATTGTAAATTATATATAGTTGGTATTGCTTGCTCGCCAGAAAAAATTGAGTTTTGAGTATGTTATCGCAAGAAGTTTTGAAGAAAATTAGACTTATAGAGATAGAAACCAGAAGGTTGTTGAGCGGCTCGTTTGTTGGTGATTGTAGCTCGGCAAAAAAGGGTTCTGGTTTTGAGTTTGATCAGATAAGAGATTATCAGTTTGGTGATGATGTTAGGTTTATAGACTGGAAGTCGTCAGCTAGATCAAATAAGCTTTTGGTTAAGCAATATATCGAGGAGCGGGATAGGACTGTGATTTTGGCAGTTGATATTTCGGCTTCAGGTTTTTATTCTTCTGGTAAGAAAGCAAAAAATGATATTTTATCTGAAGTTGCAGCAGTGCTTGCATTGGTTGCAGATTATGGAAAAGATAAAGCTTCTTTGATATTATTTACAGATGAGGTTGAAGTATTTATACCTGCAGCTAGTGGTAAAAAGCACGTTCATAAAATTATGGAGCAGCTTTTTAGTTATAAAGCGAAGTCGAAAAAAACTGATATTAATTGTGTTTTTGATATGCTTGCAAAGGTAGCAAAAAAAGATGTAATGGTATTTATTTTGTCAGATTTTATTGCAGATATTAATGAGAAAAAGTTGAGTTTAGTGTCGCGATTGTATGATCTGGTAGCTGTAAGATGTTTAGATGAAAATGAAAATAGATTTGAGAGTGTTGGTTTTATTAATATCGAAGACATTGAGACTGGAGAAAATTTTTTGCTAGATACTAGGCATCTTGATGCAAAATATATAGGTTCTAAAAAATTGAATAAATTTTTGGGCGCACGCGTGTATGAGCAAGGAAATTTGTTTAAAAAGTTTGGTGTTGATCTGCTTGATATTTCGGCAGATAAGCCATTTGTTGGTGAGATGATTTTGTTTTTTAGAAGACGAATGATTTACTAAATTTAGTTGGTTTTTATGAAAAATATTAATAGTGAAAATATTATTGGTGATGATGGATTGTATGGAATTTACGGTTTAGTTGGTAAGCCATTTTGGCAAACCAATTTTTTTTATATAACATTGGCTATATTTTTTTTAATAGTTTTTATGTTTATTATTTATATTCTTGTAAAAAAATATAAAAACAGTAGGCCAATAGAGCAGCCGGACAAAAGGGCTTTAAGAGAGCTTGATGGTTTGAGGGAAATGCTTTTGCAGAATAAAATAAACTCTAAAGATTTTTATTTAAATTTAACAGTTATTGTAAAAAATTATTTATTTGGCAGATTTGGTTATGATTTATTTGGATTGACTGATCATGAGTTAGTAAGGTTTTTGCAGAATAAAAATTTTGATTTAAGCTTGTTGGAAAGTATAAAAGAGATGTTTTTATCCATGGAAGTTATTAAATTTGCTAATGCGCAAGTTGCAAAAGGTTTAATGGAGAAAGATTTAGTTATATGTGTTGATCTTGTAAGAAAGACTACTTTAACAAGTCATATGCAAAAATAAATATTAAACTTTGTTTAGATGATAGATGTGCTGACTTTGTCGTGAATTATGGCGAATGGTCTATGGATATCTTTTTTGCGTATAGATAATTGCTGGTTGTATTTTGAGAATGTGCAGTGGGTTAGTTTTAAGCAAGAGATTTTTGAGCGTTTAGGGGCAATTTTTTGTGGATAAAATTATTTGTGGAAATAGTGTGGAATATAATTCAAAAATAGATACTCGTTCTTTGTATATTCATTGGCCATTTTGTGCTTACAAGTGCGACTATTGCCCATTTGTATCTTTTGCTGGAAGAGATCAATTTATGGAGAGATATAATAATGCTCTTATGAAGGAAATTGAGTACTTTTTTGGCAAAAATAAATCGCAAAAGCAGCAGATAGATACTATATTCATAGGGGGGGGTACCCCTAGTACATGGCCAGATGAGATGATACTTGACACGTCTGGTAAACTTAATAGTGTGCTCTCTATGTCAAAAAATATAGAATTTACAATAGAGGTTAATCCTGGAACTGTTAGAGATAGCCAGCTTGAAATCTTTAAAGATATTGGCATTAATAGATTCAGTGTTGGGGTGCAGAGTTTAAATGATTCTATTTTAAAAAATTTAAATAGATTCCAAAAAGCTCAAGATGTTTATAATTTGCTAGACAAGGCAAGTAATTATTTTGAAAATATATCAATAGACCTTATTTTGGGATTGCCGGGAGTATCATTTCAAGAGTGGAAGAGTTATTTAAAAATTATTGTTGGTTTACCCATAAAGCATATATCTGTGTATTTTTTAACAATATATGAAAATACGCCGCTTTATTATAAAATAGAGTCTGGAGAAGTTGAGCTTATAAAAGACGATGAATTTGTTGATATTTATAACTGGACGGTAGATTTTTTAGAAGAGTATGGATTTTATAGGTATGAGATTTCAAATTTTGCAAAAAAAGGTTATGAG
The DNA here is from genome assembly GCA_000989195.1 of candidate division TM6 bacterium GW2011_GWF2_30_66. Taxonomy (GTDB): domain Bacteria; phylum Babelota; class Babeliae; order Babelales; family Vermiphilaceae; genus GWF2-30-66. The sequence goes on along the minus strand of LBOA01000026.1, from coordinate 18,967 downwards.
TCTGCGCATAATAAAGTATATTGGGATAGGAAGCCATATAAAGCCTTTGGTTTGGCTGCGTGCTCTTTTGATGGTACTTGTAGATTTCAGAACTATAAAGATTTGTCTAAATATATAGAATGTCTTGAAAAATCAGAAAGCGTTACAGAGACCTGTGAGTTTTTGACAGATGATCAGGTTAGGTTAGAAAAGATTATGTTAGGCTTAAGAACGGATTTGGGGGTTGATAGAGAAATACTTTTTGCTCAGTTGAGTAATGAGCAAAAAATATCGCTCGAAAAAAGAATTTCAGAGCTTTTAGATAAAAAATTTGTGTATGAAAAAAATAATTGTCTTGTGATAAGTCCATTATTTTTGACGATAGAAAATGAGATAGTTTTGGAATTGCTTGGTAAGTAACAAGCGTATTTTTATAAGTATAAACAAGTAAAATATTAAAAAATTTAATCTACTTAGGAGATTTATGGCTAAACATGTTGGTGTGAAATTACCGAATGATTTGATTAATATAATAAAAAGTGAAAAAACTGTAGGGGTATTGGCAACATTTTCAGAAAAAGGATTGCCTCATACAACTCCTATTCAGACAATATATCCTAAGGGCGCTGAAAGTATATTGTTGTCTATACACAAAGATCACACTGGTTATCATAACATGGTATGGCAAAAGAAGGTTATGATCTGTTTTATGGATGAAGGCAATGTGGCATATAGTATTTTAGGTCGTGCCGGTGTTGTTAGGGCGCCATCATCAGTTCATCCATTAATGAATGTTGTTAGAATTGATATTATTGATATAAAAAGTGATAGATCTGTTTTAACAAAAATTGATTCTGGTGTAAGATGGAGCTATACTTCTTGGGAAGCTGAAGAGTTATCTGTTGCGTTATTAAATGAGTTGAAAGAGTTGTCAGAAACTTTATAATTTTTTTAAAAAAGGGTTTTATGATGCATTTTAAATTTTTTTGTAAAATATTTATTTTTTTGTTTTTTATTGGTTCTAATTCTATTTTTTCGGCTGATATAGAATCTACAAAAGCTACTCCTGTGAAAGTAGCTGCACCAGTTGTGACTGCGCCAGCTGTTGTACAGGTTACTGAACCTGCAAAAGCTACTTCTGTGCAAGCAGCTTCACCAGTTGAGACTGCACCAGTTGTGACTGCACCAGTTGTGACTGCGCCAGCTGTTGTACAGGTTACTGAACCTGCAAAAGCTACTCCTGTGAAAGTAGCTGCACCAGTTGTGACTGCGCCAGCTGTTGTACAGGTTGCTGAACCTGCAAAAGCTACTCCTGTGAAAGTAGCTGCACCAGTTGTGACTGCGCCAGTTGTGACTGCGCCTGAAGCGAAAGCAGCGACTAAACTTAAAGAACAAACAGCCTCACAATTTCCTGCAGCTAGTGTGCAAGTAAAAGGCGTAAACAGTAAGGCAAAAAGCGAGGTCGAACCAGAAAATAAAGAAACTTTAAAGCTTGGCAACACTGAAATAGAAGGTCTTGATACTGTTAGCGTTAGAGAGCCTGAGGGAAATTGGCTTTTAAAGAGAATATGGTGGGAGAAATCGCAAAAGAAATATGAAAAAATAAAAGATTTGGTGTCAAAAATTATAGAATCAAGGACTCCATTTTTTGAAAAAAGTAATGAGCTAGAAAAGAAAGTATTAAACCCATTTTATTCTAGTATTGGCTTGAAGGGCGGGCAATTGTTAGAAATTGTTAATGCGCTTTTGGAAAAAATTAAACAAGATAGAGCAGAAAATATTACTCTTGACGAAAAAGAAAGAGAGTTTTTAGAGCTTGTTAAAGAAGAAGAAAGTAATCTTAAGCAAATTGAAACAGATATAAACGGTATTAAAAGCCTTGATGATGCTATAAATCAAGATCTTGAGAAATTAGGCTTGCAAATAAATAGAAGTAGAAAATATGAAGATAATGCTTGGCAATTGTTTAATGCTATTGCAAAAGAGTTGAGTCATAAAAAGGCAAGAGAATTATATTACAAGATGGATGCATTATGGCAAAATGTAAAAAGTATAGATGAATATATCAAAGATGCATTTTCAAATCATTTTGATTTGATAATAGAAAATGCTAATTCTCAGGTTGATCGAGTAAAAGGGACCTTTGATAAATTTAAAGATAAGGGTCTTGATTTAAAAAAGAAGTACAAAGAATTATTTGTTAAAAAAGATAATAAAGAATTAGAGAAAGAGAAAATTGAAGCTGAAGCAGCAGCGGCTGCTGCAAAAGCAGAAGAAGAAAAAGAAGCTTTGGAGCAAGAAGTTGGAATTTTTGGTTCAATTTGGAATGGAATTACTTGGCCATTTAGAACCTTTTGGGATTTTATAACATCTTTCTGGAGCTAGTTTTTGAATATTTTAGTTTTTTAAAATATTTATTTTTTGTATAAATATTTTAAAAAATTTTTAATAATTTCTGTACAGATTAAGATTTTCTGGTAAATTTTTTATTAACCCTCTATGCCAACATGGTTACGAAGGGCAAAATTGATTGATTTTTGAATTTTTATAGTTATTAAGCCGAGGTGGTGAAATTGGTAGACACGCAGCTTTAAGGAGGCTGTGGAGAAATCTGTAGGGGTTCGAGTCCCCTCCTCGGCATATGTATTTTAAATTTATAGCTATAAAAAAATCTTGAGTAAAAAAATAAGTGAGTGTTTTAACAAAATTTTTAGTATAAAAAGGGGTCTTTAAATGCGTAAAATGTTATTTTCAGGATTAGCTTTTTGGTTGGTTGTTACTGGATTTATAGTTTGGGGATTATGGCCGGTAAAAGGTAAAGTTAAATTCGGAATGGATCTTGTTGGTGGTACGTTCTTAACTTTGCAAGTGCAAACAGATAAGGCTGTTGAATCAGAATTAAAAGGTATTGCGCAAGGGATACCAGGTCTTTTGGGTAAAGATAATATAAAAGCTCCAGTAAAAAAAGATGTTGTAAATAATGAAATAGTTTTAGAATTTGATGATTTAAATACCGCAAATTCAGCAGCAAGTTTTATAAAAGATAATTATAGAGATTTGGTTTTAACAGTAAAAGAAAAAGTTGTAACATGCATGTTTAAACCAAACAGAGTAGAAAAAATAAAAGAAGAAGCTGTTAACACAAATACAGAAATATTTAGAAACAGATTAAATGGTCTTGGTGTAGAAGAAATAAGTATTTCTAGAAAAGGTGAAAATCAAATTATAGTTGAGCTTCCAGCAGTAGATGATCCTCAAGTTGCACGAGCATTAATTGGAAAACCTGCAGTATTAGAATTTAAGTTGGTTGAAAAAGAAGGAAGAGATGCTGCGTCAATTTTAGTTGATTATGACGGAGTAATGCCTGACGGAAAAGAAATTTTATCAAGCAAAGAAAAAGTTGATGGTAAACCTGTGACATATTATCTTGTTTCAAAATATGCTTCAGTAACAGGTAGCATGTTGAAAAGTGCTAAGCCATCAGTTGGTGGAAAATTTGGTTCTCAGCCTGTTGTTCAATTTGAGTTTAATTCTGAGGGCGGCGATAAATTTTATGATTTAACAAGTAAAAATCCTGGGAAAATGATAGCTATAATTTTGGACGAACAAGTTATTAGTGCACCTGTGATAAATGCTGCAATTAGAAATAGTGGTTATATAGAAGGTAATTTTACAGTTGATAGTACAAGAGAATTGGCTATGTTGTTAAAGTCTGGTTCATTGGTTGCTCCTGTAACAATCGAAGAAGATAGACAAGTTTCTGCAACATTGGGTGAAGAAGCTATTAGCAAGGGCTTATTAGCATGTTTAATTGGTTTAGGCTTATTATTTATATTTAGTATTATTTATTATAAGCTTTCAGGTTTATTAGCATTTATGGCATTAGCATTTAACTTGGTGTTTGTATTATTTGGTTTGTATTTGGTTGGAGCTACACTTACATTGCCAGGTATTGCTGGAATGGTTCTTACGATAGGTATGGCAATTGATGCATCTATTTTAATATATGAACAGATTAAAGAGGCTTTACATAGTGGTTTGTCTATAAGAAAATCTGTTGATGTAGGATTTTCAAATGCGATGGCTGTTATTCTTGACTCAAATATAACAACATTTATTGTTGGAGTTGTATTATATCAATTTGGCACAGGACCATTAAAAGGTTTTGCCGTTACATTGATGCTTGGTATCGTTGCAACATTGATTGCCGGCTTGTTATTGTTGCGTTCAATGTTTAATTTTGTACTTAATACTTTTAATGTTAAAAAATTAAGTATATAATATAATATATAAATTTTGAAATTACATGTAGGTGGCGACGTAGCTCAGGTGGTTAGAGCGGCGGAATCATAATCCGTAGGTCCGGGGTTCAAGTCCCTGCGTCGCTACCAATTATTTTAAAAAAATTAAAAATCTCACAAACTTTAAATTAGTTTATGAGATTTTTTTTTGTTAATTTTTATTTTCTTATCTCGAGTAATACCAATTGCTTAAATCGCTGGATCCCTCGCTTAACTCGGGACGAACGGGGGTTTTAACTAACTTTACTTAACAGCACAGCGTTATATTTTTTACAGGCAAATGGTATAAGTGCAAAAATTATTGTAAAATAATTTTGTATTAAGCTTATAAATTTAAATAATATTGGAGCTAGATAAAAGTGAAATTTAGTTATGTATCACAAGTCTTTAATGAAATAGAAAAGATATCAGGTCGTTTGGAAATGACAAAACTTCTTGCAGATTTATTAAAAAAAGCAACTCCTGAAGAGTCAAAAATAATTTGTTATTTATCTTTGGGAGAGCTAAAGCCGCCATATATTGGAACGAAGTTTCAAGTAGCGGAGAAAAATTTTATAAAAGTTGCAGCGCATTTATTGGGTTTAGATGAACCAGAAATAAAAAAGCTCGCAAAAGACAGTGGAGACTTAGGATTAGTTTTAGAAACTGGTAAGTGGTTACAAAAAGAAGATCTAACTGTTTTGCAAGTTTATAAAGAGCTTGAGTTAATAGAAGAAATTTCAGGTACAGGCTCTCAGGATGGAAAAATTCAGTCTTTAACTAAATTTCTTCAAGATTTGGATCCTATATCTGCAAAATTTATTGCAAGAATTGTAATTGGTAAATTGCGTCTTGGTTTTTCTGATATGACAATTATTGATGCATTGTCTTGGATGGAAGTTGGAAATAAGTCTATAAGAAAAAATATAGAAAATGCCTATAATATTTGTGCAGATATTGGTCTAATAGCGCATACAATAAAAGATGGCGGTCTGGAGGCTATAAAAAATATGACTATAACTGTTGGTGTGCCAATTAGGCCTGCAGCTGCAGAGCGTATGCCAACTGCAAAAGCTATATTTGAAAAACTTGGTGACTGTATTGCGCAGCCAAAGTTGGATGGTTTTAGATTGCAAATACATATGGACAAAACTCATAAGACGCCAATAATAAGATTTTTCTCACGAAATTTAATAGACATGTCGCATATGTTTCCTGATATAACAAAAGCTATAATAGATTTGGACGTACAAGAATTAATTTGTGAGGGTGAAGCAATAGTCTATGATCCAAATACTGGTAATTTTTTGCCTTTCCAAGAGACAGTAAAGCGTAAGCGTAAGCATGACATAGATCAAATGGCTGAGCAGCTGCCATTACAAGTTTATATTTTTGATTTGTTATATTTAGATGGGCAGGAATATCTAACAAAAACGTATACGCAGCGTAGAAAAGAGCTTTTGCATTTGTTTGAAAAATATAAAGGCGAAGATATAAAAGTTATAGAAGAAAAGAAAATAGATAATTATAAAGATTTGGAAGATTATTTCGTTGCAAATATTGCTTCAGGTTTAGAGGGGTTGGTTGTAAAGAAACCTAGTTCGCATTATGAACCAGGTAAAAGAAATTTTAATTGGATAAAATTAAAAAGACAAGAAGATACTGGCGGGCTAGAAGATACTCTTGATTGTGTAGTATTGGGATATTACTTTGGCAAGGGAAAGCGCACACACTTTGGTTTAGGTGCCTTTTTGGTAGGTGTTTACAATAAACATGAAGATGCTTTTCAGACTATCGCAAAAGTTGGTACTGGTATGAAGGATTTGGAGTGGGTTGAATTAAAAGCTAGATGCGACAAAATTAAAGTTGCGCATATGCCAAAAAATGTACAGTGTCCAAAGGAGCTGGCGCCAGACGTCTGGGTTTATCCTGAGATAGTTTGTTCTGTTAGGGCTGATGACATTACGTTATCGCCGCTTCATACTGCTGGTTTAACTTCAAAAGAGTTGGGTTTAGCTCTTAGATTTCCAAGATTTATGGGTTATAGGCCAGATAAAAGTGCTGGAGAAGCTACTGAAGTTTATGAGGTTAAGCGTTTGTACAAGGATCAGTTCGAGTACAAAAAATAATTTTAATAATATTTTTATTATAATTTTTTAATTATAAATTAAGGAAATAATCATGTCATTAGTAAATACAGTAATTAAGCCTTTTAAGGTTCAAGCATATCATAATGGTAAATTTGTTGAAATTACGGAAGATTCACTTAAAGGTAAATGGGCAGCATTTGTTTTTTATCCAGCGGATTTTACATTTGTTTGTCCAACAGAGTTAGGCGATTTAGCATATCACTATGATATATTTAAAGCTATGGGAGTAGAGATATATTCTGTTTCAACAGATACGCATTTTACGCACAAAGCTTGGCATGATGCATCTGCGACAATCAAAAAAATTAAATTTCCTATGATTGGTGATCCAACAGGTATTCTTGCACGCAACTTTGAGGTTATGATTGAGCAGGAAGGTTTAGCTCTTCGTGGTACATTTTTGATTAACCCAGATGGTGTGATTAAAGCTATGGAAGTGAATGATTTGGGGATTGGTCGCTCGGCGGCAGATTTGATTCGCAAAGCACAAGCAGCTCAATATGTTGCTGAGCATAATGGTGAAGTTTGCCCAGCTGCATGGGCCCCTGGTTCTGCGACACTTGCGCCATCAGTAGATTTAGTAGGCAAAATTTAAATTTTAATTAAATCTTTATTTATAAAAATTAGATAAAATTTTTAATAATTAAGCGCGCATTTTAGGTTTTTGGCTAATAATGCGCGCTTAATTATTTGAAAGTTTGTGTTTTTTATAAAAATTTATTTTAAATTCGCATAAATACTGGTTACTTAACTTCTTTGCATAAGTCATAATAAAATTTTGCTTCTGTAGCGGGGTCTTTGGCTTCGGTGATGGCGCTTCCAATAATTATGCCATAAGGTTTGGCTGCGATTATTTTGTTAGTATTATCACGATGTACACATGCAGAAATAAAAATTGGCAGATCACTGTTGCCTTTAAGTAAATCAAGTTCGTCCAAAAATTCTAGCGACTGATTGCTTTCTAAATTTTGGTCGTGAGTTTTGTGATATAAAATTGCGTTTATGCCTAAATCTTTAGCTTCAAGAGCAGATTGACCAGGGGATGTTGAGTCAACAGTGTCGAGCATCACTAAGATTCCGCTTTTTTCTGCTTCTGAGCAAACTCTATGGATGACTTCATTGCTAGTGCCAGAAAGTACGGTAATCCATTTTACGCCAGTTTTTGAATAGATTGAGGTAATTTCTTGGCCTCTATCTACTATTTTTGTATCTGCAAGAATTATTTTGTCTGGGAAGTTTTTGGTAAATTCAGTAACGGCTTTAATGCCATATTTGTGGATTAAGATTGTGCCTACTTCAATTATATCGCAATATTTTTCAACTTTTTTGGCTATTTCTATAGATGATTTTAGATCGTTTAAGTCAAAAGAGATCTGTATTTTCATATTCTTCCCTATTTTAAGATATATTTTTACTTTATTCTTTTATTTGTTGCGAGTAGCTCATTTTTTCTTTTTTGAAAATATTATTGGTTGGGGCCAAAAAGTTTTTTATATTAAATATATAAAGTGAATTCGTTAATTTTTCTATATTATTTTTAATATATATATTTGGTAGCAATAATTGTGGATCTTTTATTGTTGGAGTTATTCCTGAAGGAATATAAATATGTTTTGGATAGGCAATAATGACTATAGAGTCTTCAGATATTATGTTGTCAGTAGGAATTTTTACTTCTTTTGTGTCCCAAAAGTATGCCCTAGTAGCTGCATCATATTTTCTTTCTATTTCGTACATTTTTGTTACATCTCTATTTGCAATTTCCCAGTGATGAACAGTATTTTCTAGCATTATTATTGGCGTGATACTTCTAGTAACAACAATTGTTACTTTGGGTTCACTATGTTTTCTTGGAAATATTACTTGGCCATTTAGGTCTGAAGTTGTTATATAGCCGCCATATGTACAAAATATTCCAGCCGTTAAATGGCTTTTTGTTATAGCCCTTAAAGTATATTTTTGCATTTTTCCTGGAATTTTTATTTTTTCTGCCCTTTTTGCTGCTATTGATGCGTCATTGGAAGCGGGAAATGGCTTAAAAAAGAACGTTATTATATCATTGCATTTTATGTTTAATGTAATTATTGTTAGCAAATATAAAAAAATTATTTTATTGTACTTCATATTTTCTCCATATTTTTTTATAATTAGGTATATGTCTATATATTTATTTTATCATAATATTTTTTAGAAAATCTATGGATTGGTAATTTTATACTTATGAATATGTTTAACTTTGGTGAAAATGAAGTAAAAGTTTGGAGAGATTTTGTTAATTTTTTTGATTTATCAAAAGAACAAGATGAACAGTTAAAGAGGTATCTTCTTATGCTGTTGGAAGAAAATCAAAAAATAAATTTAACGGCTATAACTTCGGTAGAAGATGTTATTGCTTACCATTTTGCAGATTCTTTAATGTTATCTAAGTTTATTGATTTTAATAATGTAACTTGCTTGTGTGATGTTGGATGTGGGGCTGGATTTCCTGGTATTCCGTTAAAAATATTAAATCCAAAAATTAATTTAATATCAATAGAGGTTGTTAATAAAAAGGTGAAATTCTTGGAAAAAGTTATCGAAACACTTAATTTAGAAAATTCGCAAGTGAGTAATCTTGATTGGCGTACGTTTTTGAGAAAAGAAGATCACCAAATAGACTTATTTTGCGCAAGAGCGTCATTGCAACCAGAAGAGTTAGTAAGAATTTTTAAGCCTTCATGTAAGTATAAAGATTCTAAATTTATTTATTGGGCTGCAACTGGCTGGCAGCCAGATTCTAAGCTTGCTTATTTTGTAAAGAAACAGGAAGCTTATAAAGTTGGCGATAGGGACAGAAAATTTGTTTTTTTTGAAAATTAAAGTATCTGTAGATAAAATTTGTTTTGATTAAAGACTTTTATTTGTAAGTCTTATGGTATTTGAGTATATTTGGTTATAGTTTTGTTTATAAATAAAAGCAGCAAAGTTTGGCCTGTCTTGATAAATGGTATTTTGTTTGTTAAGAGTTTTTTAGGGACGGGTTACGCAAGGCTACAGGAGATTTTTTGTGAAAAGTGGGATAATTTTTAGTTTTTTTACTGGAGTAATAGATACTGCGCATGGGGAAAAATACAGAAAAATAATGAAGTATTTTATCCCGGAATTTATTAGTGCGCTGGTTTTATATTCTCTTGTAGGCCTTTTGGATACATATTTTATTGCAGGCCTTAAATCTACAGAAACATATGCGACTTTGGGAGTGACAAATACTTTTTTGCACTATATGACGAAGTTTTTTGAGGGTATTCAGGTTGGAGGTTTGATTCTTGTTGGTAAATATAATGGCGCAGGGGATTTTAAGACTGCAGGTAAATCTTTTACAGATGCTTTTTGGGTTGCTGCTATAACAGGATTTGTAATATCGAGTATGATGTTTTTTGGTGCATATTGGGTATATTATTTTTGTGGTGTGCCAGAAGATATGATTTATTTAGGGGCGCCATATTTACGTATTGTAGCAGTGAAAATATTTTTTATGGCTTTATATCTAACCTTTGTTGGCTTTATGCGAGGTGTAAAAGATACTAAGACGCCTATGATTATTTTTTCAATTGGTGCTGTTGTATTTATAATTTTAGATTATATCTTAATTTATGGAAAACTAGGATTTCCCAAGATGGGATTTCAAGGTTCTGCGGTTGCTTCTGTTATACAATATTTATTAATGTTTATTTTAGCAGCTGTGATAGTATTTTTTAGTAAAAAAAATAAAATTTATGAAATTAATTTATTTGCACCGTTTCAAAGTTTGTCTAGAATAATAACGCTTATAAAATTAAGTATTCCTGTTGTTATAGATAAATGTACCGTTGCTTTTTCTTATCTTTGGCTTGGTAGAATGATTGCGCCGATGGGTAAAATAGGATTGGCTACTTTTGCAATAGTAAAAGATTTTGAAAGAATAGCTTTGATTCCTGCTGTTGCATTAGCATCAGTAGTTACACTTATTGTAAGTAATGATTATGGAAAGCGTGATTGGGTTGGGATTAAGAGTAACGCTAAAAAAATAGTTTTTTTAGGCGCATTTATGGTATCTGCTATTTTAATAGTGATTGCCATTTTTCCACACTTTTTTGTTCATATTTTTGATAAAAAGGGTGACTTTACAGATTTAGCCGTTGCTGTAATCCCTGTATTGAGTGTACTTATAATCTTTGATGTTGTACAATTAATATTGTCTGGAGCTATGAGAGGTGCTTCTAACGTTAAAACGGTTATGATAACTCGCTTAGCTGTAATTGGAATTTGGTTTATGCCATGCTCTTATTTTTTATCTGAAGTTAATATTGAAAATACGGCTGTAAAATTTATGCTAATTTATAGTTTGTTTTATATTGGAAATTTGATTATGGCTATAGTTTATATAACTAGATTTCGAGGCGAAAAGTGGAAGACTTTAGACCCATCAGGTAATAATAGTAAGTAAAATTTATAAAACGGGTAAAATAGTATGATAAAAATTTCTAAAGAAGAAGTGCTAAAAATAGCAGAAATGGCTAGAATATCTATTCATGAGTCAGAAATAGAAGAGATTCAAAGTAAGTTGGAATTAGTTTTATCTTATGCAGAACGCGTTCAGAAGGTGGCTGAAGATTTTGATGTAAGCGCGCAGTCAAATAAATGTGTAAATATTTTTAGACAAGATATTGTTGCAAAGACAGATCCTGAGCCTATATTAGAGCAGGCAGTTTGTAGAGAAGAAAATTATTTTGTTGTTCCTGTAATTATAGAGAACAAGTAGTTTGTAAAATTATCAGTGAATTATTCACAAATAAATATTGGCAAAACAACTATAATTATTTGTTATAGAAATAGAAGGGTTTTAGGTATGAACAAATTAGCTTTTGCAACTATTAGTGAACTTAGAAAAAAATTAGAAAATAAAGAATTATCGCATTCTGAATTAGCAGATTTTTTTATAAAGAGATTTGAAGAGCATGATGAAAAAATAGGTTCTGCGTTAGAGATTTTTGATAAAGACTCTATTTTACAGGCAAGTTTTAAAGAAGATTCAAGTTTAAAGTCTAGTGCTTTGAATGGTAGATTGAATGGAATACCGGGGCTTATTAAAGATAATATTTGTCAGCAAGGCAGAATAACTTCATGTGCTTCAAAGATTCTTGAAAATTTTAGATCAACATATGACGCTACAGCTTCAAAAAGATTAAAAGATGCTGGGGCATTGATTTTGGGTAGAGCAAATTGTGATGAGTTTGCTACAGGTAGCTCAACAGAGACTTCAGCGTTTAAAAAAACGATGAATCCTTGGGATTTATCTCGTGTCCCTGGTGGATCTAGTGGTGGATCTGCGGCAGCTGTTGCTGCAGGGTTTGTGCCTTGGTCTCTTGGCTCTGATACGGGTGGATCTGTTAGACAGCCGGCGGCGTTTTGTGGAATAGTTGGTTCAAAGCCAACATATGGATTAGTATCACGTTATGGTCTTATTGCATATGGTTCATCACTTGATCAAATAGGTGTTTTTTCAAGAACGGTTTATGATAATGCATTGGTATTATCTGCAATGGCTGGTCATGATCAAAAAGATTCTACAACATTACAAATAGATAAAAAAGATTATACTTCAAATTTAACAGGAAAAATAAAACCAGGGTTGAGAATTGGTATTATTCAAGATGCTCTAAATGCAGATGGAATGGATAAAGAAGTTTCTTCGGCTATTGAAGATGCGGTAAAAGTATTAGAAAGTTTGGGCGCAAGTATAAAAAGAGTTTCTATGAAGACTCTTGATTATGGCGCTGCGACTTATTTTGTTACAAGTCGCGCAGAATTGGCCTCTAATTTGTCTAGATTTGATGGTAGCAAATATGGTTTTAGATCTCCAGATTCAAAAACGTTAAATGATATGTATTTTAATACGAGACATGATGGTTTTGGTACAGAAGTGAAAACTCGTATTTTGGTTGGCAATTATGTTTTGTCTGCAGGATATGCGGGACAATTTTATGAGAATGCTAATAAAGCAAGACAAGCTATACGCGAAGAGTTTAAGACTTTATTTTCTGATATAGATTTACTTGTAATGCCTACGGCGCCGGTACCAGCATTTAAGTTCGGCGCTTTTGCTATGGATAAGTTGCAAATGGATTTACAAGATTATTTTACTTGTCCAGTTAATTTAGCTGGTATACCTGCAATATCGATACCTTGTGGTTTTACAAAGCAAGATAATTTGCCTATTGGTTTTCAAATAATTGGGCCACATTTGTCAGAAGAGTTAATATTTCAAACGGCGCATGCGTATGAGCAAAGTACTGATTGGCATAAAATGACGCCTGAGGGGTTCTAATTTAAAACCTGGCTGGAAAATTGACATTGTTTTGTTTGAAAATATTTACTCTTTCCCGTTCGCCCTGAGCTTGGCGAAGGGTTGAGATATTTTCATTCTTGAAAAAATATTGTCGAAGATAGAGTTTTGAAAATTTTTTAGTAAAGTGAGTTTTTATTTTTAATAAAGTAACGTGACCCTTCGCTTAACTCAGGGCGAACGGGGAAGGGAAAATTCTTTAAAGAGTGTGTTTTCTTTGTTGTGACAGGTTTGTATTTGTAAAAATACACCCCTAGGGTGTAAATAGTGGGGGTTTTGTGAGTTATTGGAAAAGTAAATTTAAAATAAGAGATTTAGAATTTCCTAGGTTTATAAGTGGGCCATTAGATGGCTACACAGATTCACCTTTTAGGAAGCTAGTGCGTAAGTTTTCAAAAGACGAACTTCTCTACACAGAGATGCGTCATGTTGCGTGTGTTGCTAACGAGAATGACGAACATAAATCGATTAAGTTTGATTTGTGTGAGCGGCCATTAAATTATCAGTTTGCGGCAAATAAAATAGATTTTATAGATCGCGCAGTAGAACTAGTGCTAGAAAAAGGCGTTGACCTAATAGATTTAAATATTGGTTGTCCTGCTAAAAATATTGTTTCTTCAGGTTCAGGATCTGCGCTAATGGACGACTTGCCAAGATTAGAAGAAATCTTGAAGCACTTTAGAAAAAAAATAGAGCATATACCATTTACAGTAAAATTTAGAGCGGGTTTTAAAGTAGAGAACGCACTTGATGTTGCAAAACTTGTACAAGATTGTGGCGTTGATGCGATAGCTATTCATCCAAGGTTGCAGACGCAAAAATTTAGCGGCATTCCTGATTATGGATTAGCTGGAAAAGTAAAAGCGCAATCATGCATTCCAGTTTTAATTTCTGGCGGGATAGTAGATTTTGAAACTGCAAAAATGGTTTATGAGCAATCTGGTGTTGATGGCTATTTAATTGGCCAAGCCATGTATTCTAAGCCATGGAAATTAAAGGAGTTATACGAGCACTCACTTGGCAATAGTTTCGAAGTTGATAATAAAGTTATTCTCGAATGTGCTCTTGAGCATTTGGATAATCTTTTAGAGTATTATGGTCGCGAGGGTTTTTATATGTTTAGAAAACATGTGCCATATTATTTGAAGGGAATGGAATCTGCATCTGATGCTAAAAATATAATATTTTCTACAGATTCTGTTGATGTTGTAAAAAATGAATTAGTAAGATTTTTAACAAAATAATTTTGATAAAATAATTTAAAAATTTTTAACAAAAATTGGGCTTGGGATTGTGTTTAGAAAAAAAAGAAGCAGACGTTTAATATATATTATATTTTTTTTTGTTTTAATATTTTCTATAAACAGGTTTTTTTTACCATTTTCTGACATGCTTAGATATTCTTACTCGGTTATTTTGCGTCCTGTTTTTTTATCACAAGAATACTTGATTAATCCAATTAAGAATATTTTTGCAGAACGTAAATCTAGACAAGAATTAGAAAAACTTGTTTTTAAATTAAGTAGAATGCACGATAATCTGATTGCTGAAAATATTAATTTGCGTGCAACAGTGTCTTATTATGACCAGATTAAAGAAGTTTTAGAATTTAAGCGTAAATATGAAACTGAGAATTTACATTTTTGTAAAATTTTATTTAAACATATAAATCAAAATTCGCATTTTGTGTACATAGACAAGGGTTTTGCAAACGGCATAGAAAATGACATGGTTGCTATTTATAGTAATTTTTTGTTAGGTAAAATTGTTGAGACATACAAATTTTATAGCAAAGTTTTATTAGTTACAGATAAATCATGCAAGGTGTCGGCATATTGTGAACTTACTGGAGCAAATGGAATAAGCGAGGGTATTAATTTATTAGATCAAATATCGTTAAATCGAATTAGCCACTTAGAGCAGGTTCAAGTAGACGATATAGTTTTATCGAGTGGTCATGGTTTAGTATTTCCTCAGGGATTTGCTCTTGGAAAAATTGTAGCTGTCCAGAAAGATGAATTGTATAATACAGTAAAAGTTCAACCTATGTTTAATATAAAAAATATAAATTATTGTTTCTTGCTCAAAAAGGGCGATTATAAAGGCTATGTTAATAATATTGATAAAGTTGAGCATTTAGAGACTAGCGATAATGTTGATCAAAGCAAATAAATAATAAGTTCTTGGTTTTTTAAAAATAAAAAAAGGGCCCTAATTGTAGGACCCTTTTTGTGTAATTTGTGTAATTACTTAGCAGATTCTTTTGCTAATCAATTTATCATCTAAAAATGACATTAATTTGTTAATACCAAAGCTTGACTCAAGCGAACCTGATCCAAAATTAACAGAACTTGAAAATGGAGATTCTTCGTCTTCTTGTTGATTAGCTCCAAAAAATTTCGAAAAAGCAGATTCTTCTGGTGGCTTTACCCAAATAATTTCTTCTTTTTCGTCTATTAATGCTAAATCTCTAAGAACTTGCACGGCACTATAAGGTGAGCCAACAGAATCAATCATACCGAGAGTAAGGGCTTGTGTTCCTGTAAATATCTTGCCTTCTGCCCATTTATCTTTTGTGGCAAGGGGTAAATTTCTGTTTCTCGAGACATCTTGTAAAAATTTTTCATATGAGTTTTGTAACACATCATTGAGCATTAATTCTTGCTCTGGGGTTATATCCATAAATGGATCAGTTGTAGATTTGTATTTGCCAGCTGTTAGAGACTTGTATTTTATTTTATAATTTTCCATAAATTCTTTTAACTGGAACAAGAATTGGAAAGACGTTCCTACGCTGCCGATAATGGCTGAAGGGCTTGCGATTATATTATCTGTTGCGCATGCAATATAATAGCCTCCTGAAGCGCACACATTTTCAACAAGAGTTATTATATGCTTGTTATGTTTTGCTTTTAAACTCAAAATTTCTTGATAAATTGATTGAGCTGTGCCAGAAGCTCCACCAGGGCAGTCCATTTTTATTAGAATAGCTTTAATTTCAGGATCTTTAAAGTATTTGTTTAGATATTTGTTGTAGTAATCGGCATTGGTTAAAACGCCACTGATTTTTATTACGCCAATATTAGTTTTTGGAGAAAGCATTCTCTCATACTGTTTTTTTATATTTTTGACCATTGGAGGCGCAACTTGTAGGAAAATAAGCAGTAAGAATAGGCCTGTTAAGAATCCAGATAGCTTCATGAATAAAACCTTTCAAATTATTAATAAAATTATTATATTTTTCTTGTATTTTTTTCAGAATATTTGTTATCATAATATATGTAAATCATGATTTTGACAATTTTGAAATGAGTTTGATGATTGTATTGAGAAATATTTTATTAAATATATAAAAAATATTGATAATTGCTTTGACATCACATTGAATTTGGATTAAAATTTTTACATCTCTTGTGATAAGGGGCGGTTAGCTCAGTTGGTAGAGCATCAGTCTTACAAACTGGGGGTCACAGGTTCGAGCCCTGTACCGCCCACCATATTTAAAGAGAATTTTGAATTATTCCTCGGTAGCTCAGTTGGTAGAGCAAACGACTGTTAATCGTTGGGTCGCAGGTTCGAGTCCTGCCCGAGGAGCCATTTTTTCAATTTATCCGCAAATATTTAGTTTGCGTGTTTTTTTATAAAATTGACTTACAGACGTTACGTCTGTTTTTTTCCTTCGATTATCGAGGGGCTGTAGCTCAGTTTGGTTAGAGCGTCCGCCTGTCACGCGGAAGGTCGCGAGTTCGAGTCTCGTCAGCCCCGCCATCCTTCGCTCTTTGCGAGCTTCGGATGGCACGGCCACTAAAATTAAAGATTAAATTTTTATTGAAGTTTTATAGAAGAAAGCGAAGGATGTCCCTCGTAGCTTTCTTACTTTTTTAACTTCGAGGCATTAAGAGCGAAGTGGGACAAGTACGTAGTAAAAATGGGTGTTTTATGTATTACGTTTATCTAATTAAATCAATTACATTTCCAGATAAAAGATATGTAGGGTGTACTTCTAATCTAGAAGAAAGATTAAAGAAGCATAATGAGGGCGGCTCTGTTTATACAGCTGATAAAGGGCCATGGGAAATTATAACATATTTGGCTTTTGCAGATAAGGTTAAGGCTTATGGTTTTGAAAAATATTTAAAATCAGGTTCTGGCGGTGCATTTGCAAAAAAAAGATTATGGTAGTTTTAGGGTTTGAGAAATCAGACTCTTCTTTTTTGGCAAAAATTGATTGAAATAATAAAGTTAGGGAGTTTATGAAAAATATAATTCCTATTCAATTTAAAGATTTTTCTAGTTTAGTTGAATATTTAAAGAAAAAGTCTAAAGATTTTCCATTAATTGCAAAATTGTATATTCCCGTTATTGAGAGGCATTTAAAGGTAAAGAAGTATAAAAAATACTACGATAACTTTGATATCAAGCCTGATGATTGGTTGCTTATCCCGTATTTTCAATATTTATGGAATTTAGAAGACTCTATGTGCAAAGAAGGGCTTAGTAAGACAGAATTAGACTTAAATAAAATTTGTAATTCTTTATTAGGTGATGATGGGTTTGATAAATTATGCGAAGATTTATTAAAAGATGCGATGCATCCGACAGTTAATGGTGTTTACAATAAATTTTTAGATTTTTATGGCGAGTTGAGAGGGATGCTTTGTTTTATAGACAAGGGATATGCAATTGATAGAATTCCTAGAGACAATGGAAAAACTCCAGATTTTAGAGCATATAAAGAGAATGAAGAAATGGTTGTAGAATGTAAATTTATTCGTAAATCAAATCCAATTAAAGCTTTTTTTGATAGATATATAGGATATTTAAAAATTATTCCTGATTTTAGTTACGCTAAGCATATAAAATCATGGGATAGATTTAATTATAGTGTCAACTTAAATGATTTAGATCAATCTAATATTACAGAGCTAAAGAATTTTATTAATGATATTATTTTTCAAGGGAAAGAAACAGAAAAATTAAATTTAAAGTGTAAGTGCAGCTGTGTAATAGATTATGAAAATAAAGATGAGATAGAGCCAAATTTTGTTACAATTGAAGATCAGGTGGAATTTTTTGGGGTTGAATTTAGGGTGTTTCTAGAGGATTATTGTTCAAGAAGGGTTAAACAGGCAAGTGATCAGTTTGAGCGTTATCCTGATGGAAAACACTGTGTTTATATTTTGGTTGAACTTGATGAAGAATATAATATGCCGTTTGAAGAAATGGATCGTGAAAAGGTACGTATTTTAGAAGAATCAAAAGCTAAGCATGGTTTTGAGTTAGAAGTGATTCTGGATTTTTTCCCTGCGATAAATTTTATAGAAAAAAATGTAAAATGTGAGGATAGAACTTTGATTTTAGATAAATTAAAGTTAGAAAAAGAGATAAATGTGCTTGGTGAGCAAATTTATAAAGTTCATATTTTGATGCTTGCGATTCGTGAAATTATTCAGCAGTCTAATTTAAATTTTGATGTATATAAAAAATATTATGATTTTTTTGATTTGACTTATCGTTCATATTGGGATGAACTTATTCATAATGTTAGTCGCCTTCAAGATATGAGTAGAGATTCTATAAGTATAGTAAAGATACTTAATAGAAATATTGAGATCGGTGATGAAAAATCGGTATACGAAAAAGATATTTTAAAAAAAATACAAGATTTTGGTGTTAGTGAAAAGATAAAGGTGCTTCGAGACAAGCTTGGTAAAGCGCATTTGGATGGAAAGGTTTCGATTAATATTGAAAAGCAAAATAAGCTATGGGATGAAAATAAAACTGCGCTTAAAGATGTTTGTGAGTATATAGAATTATTAACCAAAGGTTTAGAGGTTATTTCTTGTCGGTTGGATAAACCAATATTTTTTACAAAGCCAAATACTCCGATAAAGCGTCAAATAGTGGAATTATTTAATGATCTATGTGATAAAAAAATATAAATTTTGAATCTGAACAGGCAGCTTATTTATAGCTATATTTTAAGTACTGTTTTTGCAATTTTACAAGTTTTTAATAGCGTATCTAGTTTTAGGTCGGCTTTTGTTTTTAAAGGTTAAAAGATAAATCCGCTCAATTTATTGTTTTTATACATATTCAATACAGTGGACACATTTTAAATCCTTGAGGAATAAATTGTGCCGTAATCTAAAATCTCCCGATAAACAGGAGATAATTTTTCCGAACTTAGGTCT
>LBOA01000025.1 GCA_000989195.1 candidate division TM6 bacterium GW2011_GWF2_30_66 | reverse complement strand
TCCTTCGCTTAACTCAGGACGAACGGGTTTGGGTATTTACTTTATTTAATATTTTTTACCTGCAACTTGCATTAACTTCTTAAGTTTATGACATTAACTCAAAATACTTGTTTTTTATTAAGTTGATGATATTACGAACTGTATACTTAAGATACTTATTTTTTCTTAAGTTGATGACATTATCACCGTTCGTCCTGAGTTAAGCGAAGGATCCAGAGATTTACCCTAAATAAATACTTACAGTAAACACAAATTGTCTTTACCTTACAAAAATCAAACTTTAATCTTTTAGCTATGCCCCTGAACCCTTAGAAGAATTTCTACATAGTTTGCGAGCATTCTGAGCTTTGCGAAGAACGCTTAACTCAGGACGAACGGGTTTGGGTATTTACTTTTTTTACCTGCAACTTGCATTAACTTCTTAAGTTGCTGCCATTCCCCCGGAAGGGGGAAATAAATATCACACACTCAAATTATAAAACTACTGGCTCTAAAAATAATCCTGGCAAAACACTTGCACTAGATTACTGTGCCTTTGGAATTCTCATATTGCACGCTTTTCCCCCGAAGGGGGAAATAAATACCCCACACCCAAAATTTATAAAACTACTGGCTCTAAAAATAATCCTGGCAAGACACTTGCACTAGACTGCTGAGCCTTTGGAATTCTCAAAATCTCTGCCAAACTATTAGCAAACTGCAACATAGAAACTTTATCTTTTATAACTCTACTTTCAAACGACCCCTTTTGATAAAAAATTAACGGCACATGAGTATCAGATTCATAAGGCGTAGAATGCGCAGTACCTTTTGGATGATTACTTATCTGGCAATATGGCTCAACATGAATCATAAATTCACCAGTTCTGCCTGGATATAACTGATTTTTATAATAACTTTCTACAGAAAATTTATCACAACATTTGTTTTCTAGCTCAGAATAAGTCCAAACATCTTTTATGCCCTTCTTACTTTTTATAAACTTTTTTACATATCTTCTAATCTTATTTTTTTTATTCTCATCAAATTTATCAAAAATCTTTTTATCTAAAAATAACTGTTTATTTTCTATTGCAATAAATAAATTATTAACTTCAAATTTATTTGAAATACTAGAATTTAATGAATCTAAAAGCTCTTTTGCATTTATTCGCACTGCGCCTTTTGCACCCTCATACTGCATCATCTCAGGAATTGCTGTTATGCCATGATCTGCTGTTACAACATAAAGAATCTCAGCTTTATCGATCTTTTTTTGCACATTTTTAATAAATCTTTCAAGCTTAATATCTATGTGATAAATAATATCTATCAACTCTGCACTGTACGGCCCAAATATATGACCCAACTTATCCAATGGACTTAGCGAAACCCATAAAACAAGATTACTATTTTTATCTTTGCATATAGTATTGTCTATACATTTCTCGGCCAAATCTAGAAGCACATCATTAGCTTTTGGCGTATACCCAAAATATTTATATGGATAAGGCTTATCTGGATTATATACAGACACATCTGTTCCAATAAATTTTTCTTTTTCTGCAAAATCATAATTAAAAGCATTCTTAAATCTATAAAAAGATGTATCTAACTTATATGCGGGCTCCCACTTAACAGTTTTTAAATTATATATTTTTTTATTATCATTAAATTCGTTTACCCATTTTGGCAAACTATCAAAATAAGCTTTGCTTGATGTAAAACGGCCATTTTTACCCTCAAACCATATTGCCTTACATGAATCATCTGCGCTTGGCTTTAGCGTTTTACCAGCCAATGCTATCGCAGCTCTGTCTTTTAGCGATATTGCATAAAGATAATTTTTTTTGCCAGATTTTGGATTAAGAACAAAAGAGTCAGAAACTCCATAAGCCATTAATCTATCTGGACATCTGCCAAAATCAAATATTTTTCCACTATTGTCAAAAACTGCATAATCTTTATTATCCTCTGCATCTGGAAAATATATCTTTTTACCAGAATCATCAAACCAATTATTACCAACAACCCCGTGATCTTTTGCATATACGCCTGTATTTATTGCAGCATGTCCAGTTGCAGTATCTGGCTCTGCATGAAAATGATATGCATTATCATAATTCACGCCCTTCTTAATCAAGAATCCAAGTCCAGCACGCAATTTGTCTTTTAATCTATCTATATAAAACTTACTAAACTGGTCTATTACAAATACTATCGTTAATCTAGGGGTAACAACTTCACAATTTGACACTCGCACAAATAATAATAAAAATATAAATAAACAAATAATTCTACCTTTGAAAAACATCTTCACAATCTTTCCTTTCTTGAAAAAAAACACCTAAATCTAGAATAAAAACAAAATATCACATAATATAAAAGTAATAATATATTTTAAGGAAAATAGTGGAAAAAAATATTGGAATAGTGTTAAAACAATGCTCACAAAAAAATAATATTATTTTTGTTCTAGATTACAAAAATGGTAAAATTAAATGCATACATAACAAAAATAACATTTTAACTGGATCTATAATCAATTATTTTATAACAAATAATAAATCACCTTATTTTATAGAATCAATAGAGCTATTACAGGCACCATTTGAAATTGCAACTGATGATATATTATTTTTACATCATATCTTAGAAATATGTGATCTATTTTTACCCGCTCAACATCAAGCAAAAGAAATATTTAATTTAATAGTAAATTTATACAAATTTGAATCTGAAATAAAAAACCGAAATAAAAAAAAATTATTTATCTTTAAATTACTTACACTTTTGGGAATATATCCAGAAGAAGCTAGATTCAGAACAGCATATTTTCATTGCTTGGCAACAGAATCTATTGACAATATAATACTAAAAAATTTAAATTCAGAAGACGAACAAGAATTAAATAATTGGCTGCACTGCTGCATAACAGTCCAGCAGGAGTTTAGTAAATTTAAAACAATTAACTTTATATATCACCCGATACAAGTTACGGTTGATCATGAGCTAGAATAAGGACAAATTAAATATAAAAAATAATAAAAAAATGGGAAAAAAAGTGAATAAAAAAACAAATAAAATAAAAATTATATATATATTATTTTTGTTATCTTTAACTTGCAATAACAAAATAAATAGCGGCGGAATAATAGACGTAATAACAAAAGGCATAGAACTGCCACAACCAGAAACACCAAAAATTTCGTTCGGAGAAGTTGGAAAAGCTGAACAACAAATTAGAGAACTAAAAAATGACCTCGCAAAGCTAAAAGAAAAAGATGCTGAATTTAAAACATTAACTAATAAAAAAATATTAGATGTAAATACTGAAATAAAAAAAATAAATTCTCAGATGAAAATTTCTCCGCAAAGCATAGACTTTTTCAACAATAAATTAGAAATTATTAATGATACCTATCAAGATATAAAAGATATGCAATCTTTGCGAAAACAGATAGAACTAACTATTGAAGAGCATATAAATATTCTTGAAAATTATATAAAAGATCCAAATTTTAAAGAAATTATTATAGAATTTGCAGAACAAAAAAAATTCTATTCATTTGAAGATCTTCAAAAAATAAATCAATTGATGCTCTTGCAAGAAGATAAGATAAAATTATTAGAAGAACAAAAACAAAATACTCAAATAGAGTTAGAAAATAGAGAGCAAACTTCGGAAATAACAAAAGAAATTTATGAAAAAAAATTAAGAGAACTAGATGGTTTTAAAAAAAATCCTGACACAACATCTTTAGCAACGCCAATGTTTGGACTTAATAAAGATCAAAAATTAGATATTTTAACATTTCAAGAAATTCTATACAAAAATAAAAAAGAACTAAATTCACTTAAACTATCTGAAATAAAAAATAAACTAGACATAACAAAAACAAATTTATTTTTAGAAAATTTAAAACTTAATATCTTAAAAAAAACAGCTAACGACATTAAGCCTGCAATAAAAATAAGCGAGTCAGATATTTTATATGATAAAGCGACCCTTGAAAAACAAAAATCTGAATCTTATAAAATAATTGGAAAGTTTAAAGCAGAAATATCAAAAATTAATACAAAATATGAAACAGACAGAAAAATATTAGAAAAAAACAGCAAAGAATATAATATCCCAATAAATGAATTATTAAACGAATGGGACGTAAACCCTTTAACAAAAAATGATTACACAAAAATAATAAACTTAGGAAAATTAAACGAAGAATTATCAACATTAAAAAAAGAAAAAGAACTTTATAATGCTCAAGTATTAAAAAATGAAGAAGAGCTATACCAAATTAAAATTAATATCGAAACAAAAGATACTTTTTATAAAGTAGAAACCAGAAAACTTATTTCAGAAAAAGATATATCAAATGAAATAAAAAGATATAAAAAAATAAAATTAGATCTAGATGCAAAAACAGCAAAAATTAAAGAAAATCTAAATATCACAAAAGAAAATTTAAAAAATAAAAATAAAGCTATCGAAAATATAAACAAATTAAAACAAAAATTAATTAATTTAATTACTGATAAACCATCGCCTCTTTTTTCTGCAATAAGCACCTCTGACGCAAAAATAAAACAACAAATAAAATATATGCAAGATTCTATAGATATATACGAAAATATATTATCTATAAATACTAAAATTGAAAAACAGCT
Organism: candidate division TM6 bacterium GW2011_GWF2_30_66; assembly: GCA_000989195.1. Classification (GTDB taxonomy): domain Bacteria; phylum Babelota; class Babeliae; order Babelales; family Vermiphilaceae; genus GWF2-30-66. Next base: position 20,836 of record LBOA01000025.1, on the reverse strand, counting down.
ATTATTTATATTATCTGTCTTGGAGCAACTTGTTGGAAAATGGTACAGGCCTGAATATGCAATAAAATTTGAAAAACTTCCAAATATAATTCCTGAACTAAAAATATTTATATCAGACCTTATTAATTATTTTAAAAAATTTAATTTATCAGATTTTTTTGAACAAATAAAAACATCTATTCCAAAAGAATTGAATTTAATTAATTTTTTCTTAATGCTTATTATAGCAATTATATTTCTTTTTTTATTTATAGCTTATGCTCCAAAAATAAGAAATCATCTTCTTGGATCTGGCAAAAAAAACACCTCTTTAGACCAGCCTGACAACTTAGTAAAATTCTTTTCTAACTCAATAGCATTTTTACTAGATTTTACAATTAAGTACTTTTTTTCAATATCTATCTGGCTAATTACATTTTTAACAATAAGAACAATTATTATCCAAGATAGATACATATTAATAACATTTTATTTAGTTTCAATAATTTACTTTATTTATCTTGCAAACAGACTATTAAATCATTTTTGGACATTTAACAAAAAATATAATGTCTTAACTTTTATTGAACAAAAATATCAAAAAAGATTTATCACAATAATCTCTATAATAACTTACAGTACAATTGCCCTACAATTTTTTAGAAAAGCATTTGAACTAGGAATATACTTCCCTTCAGAGTTGCCTGCTGTCCTGTCCGCTTTAAACTGGATAATTGGACAAATAGCCTTAATATTATTAATAACAAAAGAATTTGTAAAAAAAATTCTCCCAAAAAGCTGGCTACCTTCAGCAGAAAATTACAATAATTTTTACCATTTTATACTTCTATCTGCTGTAATTATAATAATAATGTCAAATCCATATATAGGACTTGGCCGACTACTTTTATACACAATTCAACGTACACTTTTATCGCTTATACTTATTATTGGCCTACTAATGCTACACAAAATTGGCAAAACATTATCTTTAAAATTATTATTTAAATCTGACGATGAAGCAATTTTATCAAGATTTACCTATGGAAAAACAATATATGGAATTTACATAATAAGCTCGTTTATAATAATAATTTTTATAGGCATATTGATAGGATCATATATCTGGGATTTAGGAATTTCTTTTGGCTCAATAAGCAAAATACTAAACAAAATTTTATTTATATATGAAGGCAACGAAATTTCTACAATTTCATTAATTGAAATATTTGGCTTTTTAACGCTTGGATTAATATTTTCTGAGTTAATAAATAAGTACGTCTTAAATAAAATATTTGACCTATTACTTGTAGAATCTGGAGTACAACACACAGTAAAAAGCATCTTAAAGTATATTATTATAATAATTTTTACAATAATAGGTTTTAATTTTGCTGGTCTTGGAAAACTTGTAATATACCTACTTGCAATACTATTGATAGCTATTGGTTGGGTAATCCAAGAACCATTAAAAGATTTTATATATTATTTTTTAATTTTAATACAAAGGCCATTAAAAATAGGTGACTATGTACAATTAAATGATGGGTCTAAAGATGTTCAAGGTGTTGTAAGAAGAATTACTCCAAGAGCCGTTATATTAAAATTTAGAAACAGTGAATCAATTAGTATTCCAAACTCAAAAGTGTTAACTAATTCTCTAGTGAACTTTAACTATCACTCGAGATATATAGCTTTTGAAGATATAAAAGTAACAATTGGTTATAAATATGATCCAGAAAAAGTTAAGACAATAATTTTAGATGTATTTGATAATCACCCTAATATTCTAAAAAGCCCAAAACCTATATTTAGGATAGAAAATTTTGGTGAATATGGATACGTATTTGCCATAAGAGGCTTTATAAGCGCACAATATACACTTGATATGTGGGATATCGCTAGTGACATAAGATTTGAAATAACAAAAGCATTAAAAGAAAACCATATCGATATTGCAATCCCTATAAGCATTTGGAAATCTGTAGATTAAATTTTATGTTATTAAAATAATTAATAACATAACCTTTAAATAAAAGAGAGCGACAATTAATACCTATAATTATCGCTCTCTTTTAACAAAATTTTATTTTAAAATTTACTTATCTTTATCTTCAGTCTTTTCAACTTCTACAATAACAATATTCTTTTTATCAAGCATAGACTTAACAAGCTCAACACCCTTGACCCACAAACTTTATATTGCCCCTGCGGGGCAATAACCCATAACATAAATTTTATTTTAAAATTTACTTATCTTTATCTTCAGTCTTTTCAACTTCTACAATAACAATATTCTTTTTATCAAGCATAGACTTAACCAGCTCAACACCCTTGACTTTTACAAAGCCAATAAAAATAAGATACAAAGATATAGCTATCAACACATACCATAAAATATCAGCCAATACGCCCAAAGTATTTAATAAAAGCGCAAAACCACAAACCATTAATATCACGCCCTTAATTGTTTCTGGTATGTTTTCTAAAAATTTCATAAATATTTTCCTAAATTAAAAATTTAAAAAATTAATATATATTAATATTATACAAATTAAATAACGTACAATACAATAATTTTATGCCGAAACTTGCGATAAAATAAAAAGACAATCTTGAACTATCAACTTGAATTATCAGGGGCTGCAAAATTTATCTTCCTGCAACCCCTGCTATACTTTTATTTATTCTATAAAAAATTTAGTACTATATTTTTCCAACTTTTTGTTTTTCAATTTCATCTCGTCCTTCATCTACTAATGATTTTATTTCATCAGAAGAATATGAGTCCTCATAAATACCATTTAGATCAATATCATACAAACCATTTTTATCTTTATGGTATAATAGAAGTCTTACAATATCCTCATCCCCATACTCCACCGCCACATTTATTGGACTATAAGAACTAAAATACTCGCTCCAAGAATTTCTAAGAATCTTAGGCCCTTTATTAATATCTACTGTAATATTTCCCAAAATCTCTTTTACTATATTTTTTTTACCGTTTTTTATAGCCTCATAAAGTGGCGTATTACATATATCTATACCCGCTGGACCATTTATATCTACATCTTTCTTTTTAATAATCTCAATCGCCTCTTTATCTTTATTAGTCCTTATAAAATAAATAATCTTATCAAAATCTTTTAATTTATTATGTTTTAAAATTTTTTCAACAATATTATCATTTTTTCCTGTTGCATAATGCAGTACAGTAAATCCATATTCATCCAATGAACTAACCTCTATTTCTTTATTATCTAATGCTTTTATCGCAAAACCTTCAAGATTTTCATTAAAAATACCTTCTTTGCATATAAAATCAAGAACGGCAAGAGAATTTTTATTTATAAGTTTTTCAAATAACTCATTATCAATTTTCTTACTTCTCATAGAATAAACTATAGAAGATATAAAATAAAAATCATTTCCAATCATATCAACTAAATTATTTAACAATTTTTTTGAATTTATATCGAACAAATTACCAAAAATATAATCAATGACATCAAGTTTTACTTCAGGACGCTTTAATAATTGTGAATATAAAAGAATATTTTTGTTTTTTATTTTATAAGAAAATAAATCATTTCGATTAATTAACAATATAGATAATGGCAAAGCTTTTTTTTCAGTTGATTCATAAATAAATTTCTCAAAAATTCTCCTATAAAAATCTAAACTATTAGAGTCTCTAGAATAAGAATTTATATACGCATGCCCAGAATTAATATTTATATCAAATGAAGTATTAAATTCTTTATAATCATTGTTTAAATATTCAATTTTAACATTTATTTTACCACATGATCCACTTATTATAACTTTATCTTTTATCACCGCAAATTTATCATTTTTATCAAGAGACTTTACAGAAAAAGTTATTTTTCTATTACTTGTACTAAATTTTCTAGAAATATATGAAAAAATCTCATTCCAAAAATCTTTTGCATCTCTTGGCTCTTTAATAACTCTTTCAATATTAATTTCTAATTTATCTGAGATAACTTTAATGACTTCAACATCATGCTTAATATCAAAACCTATACTATAAAACTGATACATTATCTTTATTAAATTCTCAAAAGTTGTATTCAAATCATATCTTACAATATTATTATCAATACTTTCACTGTTACTATAATTAACCCATGGCCTATTTTCTATCAAATTTATCCACGGCAAAACTTTATAATTAATATTTTGTGGAGATATAAACTTACCATCACTAGTAAAAAAAACTTCTTTCAGAACCTTTTTAAAAAAATCACTTTCTGAAACCAATGGTACCATACTTAAGCGATAAACTTTGTTTTTTGGATCATAAAATAATATACTTATAATATCTAAAATAGCTGATTCAAAACATGTAGAAAATTGTTTTGTTTCTTTTCCATTAAATTTATATGCTGTTTTAATTTGCACAACTTGAGGAGGAATTATTTTTTCCCTTGCTTTTTTAATTAGACTATATGTTGCTATATCGTATTCATTAATTATTTTTTCAGAAGAATTTCCTAATGAAATATTCTTCACATTACTATCAAAAATTTTATAATCATTTTCTAAATAAAGCTCTTCACCAATACTTTTTCCAAGCTCTTTTAAACAAGCATCCAAATCTTCTTTTTTCTTAAATTTATCATCAAAAAAAGCCCATAATATTGCTTCTGCAGTCTCTGGAATAAAATCTTCACTGACCCTTAAAGCTTCAATAGCTTTTAGTATGTCGATTATAAATCCAGATTTTTTACTATTTTTTTTAACTTTATTAGATAAACTTGCTACAAGAGCTTTCCTATTTGCTTCTATTTTATCTCCACCTTTAAAATCACCAATATATTTTAGGATCTTACCCAAATCAGATGCTAAAATACCCTTAATAGGATCATACTCAGTAGCAAGAAAAGCATCCATTTCATTTATATTACCAGTTACACGATCTCTATTTTTATGCCAAAAAGATTTTATTACTTTTTTTGCTAAGTTATCATCTGGCGCATAAGTATACACATTTTCTATCCAACCATTTGTTAGTAACGCCTGCCCAATACCTATCACATCTGGAGTAAATATCTCATATAAACCCTTAATCGGAAGTATCGCAGCTTTTGTTATATTTGGCGTCATCAATAATAACAACGTAAATACTATTCCAAATTTACGATTTACCTTTATTTGCTTCTTCATCTATCTCTTCTCCCTTGTATAAAAAATATAAAATACCTATATATATCTATACAAATATTTTGCATAAAAAAACAAGATTTAATTACAATAAAATATTTTATATTGCAATCAGTAAACCAAATACTTCTTATATCATTTGCCGGTAAAAAATATAACACTGTTTTATTAAATAACGCAAGCTTGAAAATACTTACTTCTTCCGTTCGCCCCGAGTTAATCGTCCTTCACAAAGTTCAGGATGCTCGCAAGCTATGCAGAGAAACTTCGAGGGGTCGAGGAACTTGTATTTTTGTTAAAATTTATGTAGGCAAATGGTATTATTAACTTTTTACTAATGGAGAACTTATGAATAAAAAATTTTATTCATTTTTATTTTATGTATACCTGCTGCAACAAAAATTTCTTTATTTTCTTCTAATGATTTTCCAGTCGAACAAAAGAAAGAAAATAATCAATAAACTACAGTAACACAACTAACCACACAAGAAGATGATCTTTTAAAGGCCGTAGAAACGAATAATATAGAAAAAGTAAAAGAACTATTAAAAATAAATTCTATAAAAATATATTTCAACTAATAAAGCCATTAATTGGCCATGGATTAGAGAAATCAAGATAATAATCCTGCATAATTTTATGATTAACAAGAAAATAAACACCCTGAATCTTTATATTATTTTCACGAATTGTCTTTAAGATACTTTCTATAAACATCAATTTATCATGCGTAGAATTTTTATTATTATCAAATGGATTTTTATCAAAAGAAAGATAAGCATTTTGCCCAGACGAAGAAATTAAAACATTTGGCAGCGCAACTACCTTATCTTTTATAATCTTTTCTTCTTCGAGCAAATTTAACAAGCCATTTATTAAATATTTTATATTGTCAGCGTTATTTTCTTGGCACCAAAGTAAATTTATTTTCTCTTTGTTCCATTGCTTATTATTCCAATAGTGCAAATCAACATCTACCCGCTCTTGTTTAAAATTTTTTGATTTACTCAAAGTTTCAACATTATAAGAAGGCAAAAATAAAACTATCCAGTTATTATAAAATGCAAAAAATAAAAATCCAAAAATAAATAATAAAACAGACAAAATCAAAATATTTATACTTTTTTGATCAAAAATATTTTTCATAAAATAAAAATCCCAAAATATTTCACCCCTCATTGGGTGCTTATACAAAACTTATTATTAATTTAATTTACTTAATTTATCAATTATATCCAAAAATATACTTATATAATTATTCCAATCATGCTTATTGTTCAAACCAATCTCGATGCCAATCGCCGGAGCCTTAATAGCAATCAAAGGCTTAAACGGTAAATTGAAAATTCCACAAAAATCAAAATATTTTGTATTATCGCCAGACAAGAAAGTATTTTTAATAATATTTGCCGATTTTTTTGTAGTCTCTCTATTAATCAAATGTGCAGCATCATATGGATAAAAATATAAGTCAGGCTTTTTTGCTATAAAATCATCTTTATACGAAAAAATATAAATATAAGCCTGCGACTTAACCGCTGTTTCTTTATAAAAATTTATATTAAAATAAAAATCTACATCGAGCCTGTTTGCAAAATTTGCATTTTGCAAACTCTCTACATTATCACCAGAAGACCGTGTTAAAACAACTGATATATTATTAAATTTATTTTCTATTTCACTTTTGAGCTTTTGCGCAAACTGCAAAGTAACTGCACGCTCTAAAGTATCATCTATTTGACGCCCCGTATTTTTTGCATCCCCTGCTGGATCTATCATAATTGTAAAATTATTATCTGTATTTTTTAAGCAAAAAACTATAGAGCTGGTTAATAACAAAAAACTAAATAATATTCTCGTCAAAAAAAATTTTTTCATAGCATATCTCAATAATTATTTTTTTATCTTGCCTGCAAATCTGTCGTTAAATACTCTTTTAAAAAAGTTTTACGTACTAAACTTTTATTATTTTTTATCGCCATGGCAATCGCTCTCGCCTGCCCAATAAATATACACAATTTTTTTGCCCTTGTAATAGCTGTATAAATTAAATTACGCTGCAATAAAGTAAAATGCTGCGTAAATATAGGCACGATAGCCGCAGCATACTCAGAACCCTGACTTTTATGAATAGAAACAGAATATGCCAAAACAAGCTCATTTAAATCACTATAATCATACTCAACAGCTCTGCCATCAAAATCTACAATCAATTCTCTATCTTCTAAATTTATATCAATTATATTACCAATATCACCATTAAAAACATTTTTATCATAATTATTACGCAACTGCATAACCGGATCACCAATTTTATAATCCACACCAGAGTAAGATATTTTCTTTATATTTACAGAATTATTTAAAATATTTTGTAAATCATAATTTAATTTCTGTGTGCCAACCGAACCTCTATGCATTGGCACCAAAACTATTGCATCTCTGTGACTTATACCAAATTTATATAAACCCTTTTTATAAATCGACTCCAAATGCATTGGCACATTTTCTGGATTATCTTCTTTTATATAAATAAAATCTTTACGAGAATCAGGCATACTAGACAATGGAAACTCACCATTATTAATTCTGTGAGCATTTACAACTATCATACTATCTTGAGCCTGCCTAAATATTTTTTGCAAACAAATACTTGCAGCTTTGCCGCTAGCAATAAGATCTTTTAAAAAATTTCCAGCCCCGACAGATGGCAACTGATAAATATCCCCTATAAAAACAATATGCGCATCAAATGGCACAGCTTTTAGTAAAGAATTTGCAAGAAAAACATCTATCATAGACGCTTCATCGACAATCAAAAAATCTAACTGCAATGCATTTTGCTCATTATGTTTAAAAGTAAAATTTGTAAAATCAAATTCTAACATTCTGTGAATTGTTGCCGCATGCCTACCTGTACCCTCAAACATTCTCTTTGCAGCACGACCAGTTGGCGCAGCAAGCTTATAAACCAAATTATGCGCATCTAACATTTCTAACAATTTTTTAATTAATGTAGTCTTACCTGTACCTGGACCACCTGTAATCACACTAACTTTATTTTGAAAACATGACAAAATACCAGCTTGCTGCTCTTCGTTTAATTCTAGATCACGCTCGTGTTTAGGCACTCGTATTTTATTGTAAATATCGTTTATATCAAAATCGTGCCTAATTGTCCGTTCATTTAATTTTAATATTTTTGTAGCTATATTCTTTTCTGAAAAATAATACTGAGATAAAGTAACAAAATGCTCATTATCAAGAGAAACAAGCTTAATTTTTTCACTACTATACAAATTATGAAGAGCAGATTTTATTTTTAAAGCAATACTTGTATTGCCAGAATTATTATTACTTTCATTATTTATCTCACTATCATTAATACCAGAAAGCTCTAAAATTTCTATAGTTTTAACTTTTAAATTTTCCAGCTCAATATACAAATGCCCATTATTTAACTCTTGAGAAATAACAAACAAAACACCAGAAGTTATTCGCTTGAGAGAGGTTTTTTCAAATCCAAGATTTTGAGCAATTTGATCAGCTTTTTTAAAACCGATACCCCAAATGTCATCGGCTAATCTGTATGGATTTTCTGTTATAAGCGCAATAGATTCTTGCCCATATTTTTTATAAATTTTTGTTGCGTAAGTTGTTGAAACCCCTTTATCTTGCAAAAAAATCATAACTTTAGAAATTTCTTTTTGATCTTGCCAAGCCGCAACTATAACTTCTAATCTTTTTGGACCAATTCCTGGAACTGTGCCCAATTTTTCTGGCTGATTTTCTATAATATCTATAACATTGGATCCAAATTTATCAACCAACCTTTCGGCATATACCGGACCAATACCTTTAATTAGGCCCGATCCAAGATACTTTTTCAGACCTAGAATACTGTTTGGGATATTTGAAGTACACGTTTTTGCATCAAATTGTCTACCGAATTTTGGATGCATTACCCATAATCCAGAAAGACTAACTTGTTGTCCAGGCTGAATGGTTGGAATACACCCTTTAACAGTTACAGTATCGGTACCCTTTAGTTGTATAACAAAAACTGCATAACCATTTTCTTCGTTATAAAATACTACCCTACCTACTACGCCAGTTAATTCGTCAAATTGGCTCATGAAACCACCATTTTTATAAAAAATTATTTAAGCTTTATGTTTAGCCGCTTCTAACATTTTATTAAATAAAGCCTCACCTTTAGGACAACTTCTTGCCATAGCTTCAAGAAATCCTGCCATCTCTGTCAATAATGTTTGTAAATTGCCAAACGTTACTACATTTTTTCTTACAGATTCCATTTCGCCACCATCAGGTATTTTAACCCAATCTAATAAGAAAAATTCACCTAAACCACTTTTTTCATGAAACTCTTTCATAATTCCCAAAAGAGCCCCCTTCATCCCTTTGGCACTATCCATATATTCGCTAGTAAAATTTATAAAATCTTCTTTTGCCCAATTTAGCAACTTATATAGCTCAACAAGCTTTGCTTTTGAAGCAGCATCTTCTTTTAACTCTAATTCACTTTCTAAATCTACTAATTCTGGCAAGAAACATTTTTTACCCTCAAAAACATAGAATCCAACTTTAGTTTTATCTGCTAAAAATACCCCAACAAGTCTTTTTCTAACTTCGTGCCTACTTTTAACTATAAGAAAAAAAGTATTTGCATTTATACCAAAAGATTTACCATCAATTAAACCCATAAGTGGATTTTTAAGAATAATTGGCTCTGAACTTTTTTTATCAACTACATTTACAACAGACTGAGCACATTTTTCTACTTGCGTATCTTTATTCTTTGCATTTATAAACAAACTTGCAAAAAAACAAAAAACTAAAACGCTCACAATTTTATTATTCATAATAATTATCACTTTTTTTAAATTTATACTTTATTTATTTTATATTTTCAAAATTTACTTTATATTTTAAAAAAACTTATCTGGAAGATGCCTTTTTTTTCTTAGCTTCTTCTATCATCTTGCCAAACAATATTTCACCCTTTGGACAGCTTCTTGCAAATACTTCAAGAAAATCTGCTGTATCTATACAAAACTGTGTAAAATCTTTAAACGTTACAAATTTTTGTCTTATTAAACGCTCTTCTTGCCCCGCTTCAATTTCACCCCACTTCAATAACATTGACTCATTAATTATTCCATTTTTTTGACAAAATTCCTCAATCAAAACTAGCATATGATCTTTTATACTATTTATACCTTTAGTATAAGCATTTGTTATTGTTATAAAGTCTTCTTTAGCTCTTTCTAAACAATCTAAAAGAGCTTTCTTTTTTTCTTGAAACTCTATATTACTATATTTAAATTTATTATTTTCTAGTTCAAATTCAATTGCAACAAGGTCTACCAAGCTATACTTTTTACCAGCAAAATTATATAAGCCAATTTTCTTTGCATTTGGCTTTCCTGTATTTTCTACTGTTCCATAAATGCGACTTCTAATCTCTCTTCTGTTTTTCATAATTAGAAGAAAAACTTGTCCATCAACACCATAAAATGTACCATCAACAAGTGATATAATTGGCGATGTTAAAACAAAATCATTCTTGCCTTCCCTTAAACCATTATCAAGCTGAGCAGCAAAAATAACCTGACTAGATAATGCACAACAAAAAACTAACTTTAAACTTATTTTTTTCATTTTTATATCCTTTCATTTTTATATAATTTTTTTATATAATTTTTTTAAAAAATAATTATTAAAAATTACGCTCCAAACTTAATGACAACTTAAACGGTTGACCTATACCTCGACTAGAAATTACTTTTTCGGCATTTAACCCAATATAAAGATCGCCAACCTTCTTTTTTGGCTTAAAGAATAAAGACCCGAAAACTGACCATTGGTAAGCCCACGGTTTTCTTGCCTTCTCAATATCTAACAATGGTATCTGTAATTTTGGCGCACATATTTCGCCAAAATGCTCTATTGTCTGTACCCAAACATCTGTTCCAATACTAATTCCCCACCTTTTTTTCTCATATGCTAATTTTTCTTCCAAAATAAATATAAACCCTGGATAAACTTTAGTCTCATAAGCAAATGGTATAAGCCTATCTATTGTCATTTGCTCTAAAAACGCTAGATTCTCCGCAGCTTTTGTATCATCAGCAAAATTTCTCTTACTAAACAATTCTTTTGTGTCTTTTTCTACAAACCATCTAGTTTCCTTATGTGAAAACATATACTCAGCAGAAAGCATTCCCTTTAGAGCAAAATTTTCCATCCAATCTTTGTCAATAATCGATCTCATTGGAACCGTATTATATAACTTTGTACCAAGACCAAAATGTCCACCATTTCCTAAATTTGTTTGCAGCAACATAGCAGAAAGATTATTTAAAGCAGATAAACCTATCTCTGTTACCTGATCCATAACCTTTTGACGAGTAGCTTCATTTTGAACTTCATAAAGCATCGTAACAAAATCAATTGTAGGCCTACATGTAACAGGCTTGAAAACTTCACCATACAATCCCTTAACAATAGAAACAGCTGTTGGGATAGTCGTGAATAATCCTAATCTAAGCTCTGCATCTTTAGCACCACTAGCGATAGGATAATCAAACTCAAATCTCAAATCCCCTAACCCTAACTGATCACTAATAAGATGCTTTCTAGCAAAAGCCATTCCCTCATCCATATCCCCTTCACCAAACTCTTTAGATATTGCATCTATTTCTTTATTTGTTAAAAAAAGATTTCTTTCTTTATAATAAAATGGTGTTTTTAATCTAAATCTGAATTTCTTAGCCATCCATTCAAAACCAAAAAATAATCCAACATTTCTATCTTGTACCGTTGCATTTTTAATTAAAGCAAAACCTTTTACACAATTTGGAATGTCCAAAATAGAGAGCATATCTTTTATATTTTCTTGAAGTCCTTGTATTTTGCATAGCAAAGTAGGATCATCTAGAGCTAAATAAGACTTTATACATGAGGCTGCTTTATTTATTTGATCAGAGTCTTCTGCTAAACATGGCGCTGAAAAATGCATTCTAGATGTTTGCTCATAAAATAAATTTGCTAAAAAAACAAACCTACCCTTTTCATAATTTTTATCCATTAAAAATATTGAGTTATCAAGCAAACTGCGCTTTACAAATTGATTTGTTCTTAAAAAAATATCTTCTTGCAGTATTTGGTCTATATGAATACGATTAACCAATAAATCAAGAATTTCATCTGGCGTTGGCTTTTGTTTTGTTAACTCCGGCTCATTATGATCAAGAAAATCTATCATATCAGGGTTATCATCACTATAAATATCAAAATCATCTGAAAAAACAAAATTATTAAAACTTAAAAAAAACAAAAACAGAAAAAAGGATCTTAAAAATTTTTTTACAAAATTCATATATATTTCTTTCAATAAATTTTTAATTCTATAATTAATGACAAAAATTAAGATAATAATTTAATAACAACTTATAATTGCAAAACAGATACGAATAAGTACCAATATAAACTAAAAATTCAATTTTGTAAAAAAAGTGAAAAAACAGCTTAAAATGAAGGGTTTTTCAAGATTGCAAAATAGGCCATTAATACTTCTGCAAAGCAATCTATCGCTAAAAAACCCGCTAAATACAAAAAACACAAAATTATAAATTTTTAAATTTTTAGTTATAATTTTAGCTATACTTTTATATTATAAAAATAATAAAAAACTTAAAAAACCAAAAGAAAGTGAAATTATGCCTCATTTAAATAAAAAACAACGCCTACTAATAGTCGAAGGCAATATAGGAGCCGGAAAATCGACATTTTTAAAAATAATACAAGAGAATTTAGCCTGCCAAGTGGTCTTTGAGCCTCACGAAATGTGGCAAAATATCTCAGGAAAAGGCAATTTGCTTGATGAATTTTATAAAGATAAGCACAGATGGTCGTATACGTTTCAATCTTATGCGTTTATAACAAGAACACTAGCTCAAAAGAAAAGTGCAAAAGAAAATCCTCATTTAACACAGGTACTAGAAAGATCTGTATTTTCTGACAAGTACTGCTTTGCAAAAAATTTATACGAATCTGGTCAAATGAGCGATCTGGAATGGACACTTTACCAAGAATGGTTTAACTGGTTTTTTGAAGATTATGTACAAAAGCCGGACGGATTTATATATCTAAGAACAACCCCTCAAACTTGCTATAACAGACTAAAAAAGCGAAATAGAAGCGAAGAGCAAGAAGTTCCGCTATCTTATTTGACCCAGCTGCACGAAAAACATGAAAATTGGCTTATTAACAAGCAAAACTTGGATTATTATGTGCAAGACGTTCCAGTATTGGTTTTGGACTGCAATAAAGAATTTGAGACCGATAAAGCTCAAAAAAATGAATTAATTAATAAAATTACAAGCTTTTTTGATCTCAATTTACATTGCAATAAAGAGATATTCGATAAAAATCTTATATAAACTATAGCTTAGTTAAAGTACTTTAATATAAAATAATTTTGAAAGAAAAAATATAATTAAAAAGTAAAATAAAGTTTATAATATTTAACTGGTTAATTAGCATAATGGGTATAAAAAAAAGAGCTTTCACATTAATATCTATCTTTTTATTTTTTTCAACAAATTTTATTCTTTGTAGAAGCGCACTTAGAAAAAGCCAAGAGAAAAAACCAAGAATAGAAGTTAGTGAAATAGATAAGCCTAAAAACATATATTATTTCATAAATAATAACCTAGAAATAAACCCAATATTTAAAACATTTGATAAGCAATTTTTTTATCAAAATATGTTACCAGAAAAAATTGTTTATAGGTATGACAAAACAAAATACGCATCAAAAGAAGAATTAAATGAAAAACTAGAAAATTTAATAAAAGAAATTTATAAAAAGAAAAAACTATACACAGATTTTACCATTTTAAAACAAAAAGACTTTAATAGAGGCGAAAAATCTGGCCTTTTAATTTTAAAATTTAAAAACTACCCATTTGTAGTTAAAATGTTCATGGAAAATCCAAAAAGCTTTGTCCAACCATACTCCAAAGGAATTTGCCCTTCATTTTTTTTCGACATGAGCGGCGGGATTGGACGACACCTTTTAGGGTTTACAAGAATTAAAAATCTACATTACATACAGGAAAAAATATCTCAAGAAAGTGAATGGAAGGATAAAATAACAATACCCAGAAAATGGTACTGGCTACCAAAAAATCCAAAAAATATAAAAATTACTGGCAAGAATTTTCTTAAAAACAATAACTATATTGAAACAATAATTCCAGGCACATATTGCTTGATAGCAGATGAAATAAATTTAAAAGATGCAAAACTGTCAATGTCCAACAGAAATTCGAGAGAAAAATGCATGTCATTATGCAACTTTTTAGATGTACGAATAGATCCAAACATGAACAATTTTTTACTTGAAAAAAATACCGATAAAATAGCAATAATTGATACCGAACACTATCCAACAATTGTTGGACTAAAAGAAAAACAAAAATTTAGCGGCTACTTGACATGGTATTACGAAATGGTAGCCAGATGGCTTGATACCATGTATTTTAAACCAAAAAGTATTGCTAAATAAATAATAAAAAGTGGCCATAAAAGCCGGAACTTTTTACATTAATTTGATAAATTTTTTTATAAACTTGTAAATTTATAGAAAATGAGAGTATTATAGTTTTATAAAAAGCTATTTTTTGAATCTTTTTATAAAAAATACAGGTTTATTTGATCCATTATTTTTGGAAGGTAAAATATGATTGAAGGAACATTTTACGTTAAAGCAGCGGCTTGCATTGGTGCAGCAATAGTAATGGGCGTTGGCTCTATCGGACCTGCTTTAGGACAAGGTTTTATTGGCATGAAAGCATGCGAAAATATAGGCAAATATCCACAAAGCGCCAAAGACATCAAAACTTTAATGCTTCTCGCCATGACAGTAACAGAAACAGTTGCAATTTATTGTTTTGTAATTGCCCTGCTGCTTATAGTTACAATGCGATAAAACGCAATAACAAATATTTAATAAAAATATTTAGGGATATTTTTTCATGATTGATGTAAATTTTACAATCATCATTCAGATGATTAATTTTTTTATATGTTTTCTTATGCTTAAATATCTACTTTTCAAGCCTACGGCAAAATACCTGCAAACAGAAGAAAAAAAAGAAGAAGCAATTTCTGAAAAAATATCATTTCAAGAAAATAATTTAAAAAATAAAGTCTCAGAAAAAAACAAAACTTGGGCGAAATATGAACAATATTTCAAAAAAAACTGCCCAAAACAAACCAAAGAAAAACTACCAGCTATAAAAGATTTTCAAAAAGAGTCATCTACTATAGAAATTTCTAATCAAGAGATCGAAATTCTTGCAAAGCATGCAGAAAAAGCCTTACTAGATAGGATTGATCATGCTAGAAAATAAAGAAATAATTACTATAGTATTTAAATTAATAAATTTCGCAGCTTTTATATGGCTGGTAAAATATGTATTTAAAAGTAATATATTGCCAGATTTAAAAGAAAAACTATCTGCAAAATTTGCATTATTTAAAAGATTAGAAGAAAAAAATAAAGATTTAATTTTCCAAAATGAACTTTTGGAAAAAGAAATAAAAGATCAAGATAAACTATTTGAACTTTTAAAAGAAAAAATAAACACCTGGGACAAAGAATTAAAAAAAGAAAAAGAAATAAATATTTTAGAATATAAAAAAATTATAGCTTCTCATAAAAACAGAACTGAAATACAAGCTCAAAATATGCATAATCAAAAACTTATTTCTGAAATATTCCCTAGAGTTATTGCCGGCACATTCAAACAGCTAGAACAAAAATTTAAACAAGAGCAAGAATCAGAAAAGTTCTTTAGAAATATAATAAATTACATGCAAAACAATACTACAAATGGGGCCAAAGATTTTGGAATAACAAAATGAGCAATATAGACAATAAAAAAATTCTCTCTCTAAAATATGCAAAAGCTTTTGTAAACTTATACATAGAAAACATCTCTCAAGAATCATTTGAAAACATAAAAAAACTAGAAAATTTTTTTGATACGCACAAAAAAGCAATTTATTTTTTATCTGTTCCAAACATAAAAAAAGAAACAAAATCTAAACTTTTAAATGAAATTTTTGAAAAATTTAAACTCAGTGACTTACTCGCCCCATTAGTAAAAGTTCTAGCTCAACAAAAAAGACTGTTTTTAATAAATATTATATTAAAAGACATTAGATTATTATATAAAGAACGAAAAAATATAATGACATTTAAAGTTCTAAGTTCACACCAAATCAACTCCCAAGATTTAGATATTATTGAAAATTTTCTTGAAAATAAAACCGGTAAAAAAATTATATATTATTATAACATGGATAAAAGCCTAATAGCTGGAATAAAACTACAAAGCAGCACATTGCTATGGGAATATTCGATTTTTAAACAATGCGAAAACTTGCGCAAACAGTTTGATATTTAAATTCGTCAAGCTAAAAGCGATTTAGATTTATTTAAAGAGGCAATATGGAAATTAAAAATACAGATTTAGTATCGTTATTCGAACAATCTCTGAAAGACGTTCCACAAGAAAAACTAGAAGAAATTGGTATAGTCGTAAAAGTTGGAGACAATATTTGCCAAGTTCATGGACTTACAAATGCCGAATATAACGAGTTAATAGAATTTGAAGGCGGCAATAAGGGAATAATATTCAACTTAGACGAAGAAAGTGTAGACGTTTTTCTTCTTGATAACAACATATCTGTAGCTGAACTTGAAATAGCAAAAAGAACTGGCAGTGTACTAAAAACACCTGTTGGAAAAAACTTTTTAGGTCGAGTTATAAATGCCCTTGGAAAGCCTATTGACGCACTTGGAGAAATTATTCCCGATAGCTATGAACCAATAGAAGCAGCAGTTCCATCAATAATAGAACGTAGCCCTGTAAATCAATCGCTCGAAACAGGAATACTTGCTATAGATGCACTAATACCAATAGGAAAAGGTCAACGCGAACTTATAATTGGCAACAGAAGTACAGGAAAAAGTGCTATCGCGATAGATACTATTTTGCATCAAAAAAATCAGAATGTTATTTGTATTTATGTATCAATTGGGTTAAGACAAGCAAATTTAGCAAAAACTGTTAAACTGCTTGAAGAAAACGGTGCGCTTAACTACACTGTAATTATAAGTGCAGATTCTGGTGAAGCCGTTTTAAATCAATATTTGGCTCCATATGTAGGCTGCACGATTGGTGAATATTTTATGCATCAAGGCAAAGATGTTTTAATTATTTATGACGATCTAAGTAATCATGCTATAGCATTTAGAGAAATGTCTTTACTTTTACGCAGAGCTCCAGGTCGTGAAGCATATCCTGGCGACGTATTTTATTTACACTCTAGATTATTAGAACGGGCTGGAAAACTTTTAAATGGCGGCTCGCTTACGGCACTACCAATAATTCAGACTCAAAGTGATGATATTTCAGCTTATATTCCAACAAATTTAATTTCTATAACAGATGGACAAATAATATTAGACACTCAACTATTTAACCAAGGTATACGCCCGGCTATAAACGTAGAACTATCTGTATCTCGTGTTGGTGGCGCTGCACAAACCAAAGCAATTAAAAAAGTTACAAAAGCTTTGAGATTAGAGCTCGCCCAATACCATGAATTATTAGATTTTTCACAATTTGGCACAGAGCTTGATGAATCTTCTCAAAAACAACTAAAAAGAGGTTCTTTTGCTGTAGAAATATTAAAACAGCCGCAATTTAGAACCTATTCATTTGTTGATCAGTGCTTAATCCTGTTTGCACTAAAAGAAAATTATCTAGATAATTTGCAATTAAAAAACGTACAAAGCTTCATTGTCCAGTTTACCAGCTATGTAAAATCCGTTTATCCAAATATATACAAAAAAATATATGAAACTCAAGATATAAGCGATGATACGATGCATAATCTAAAAGAAATTGCCAACGAGTTTAAGCGTATTTTCGTTCCAGAAGATCAGATTTAGTAAGTTTTTTAATTTTTACCCATAATCATATGTTAAATTATTTGAGATATAATTAGAATTAGTTTATAATATAGCTATATCTTAAATGATATTTAGTCTCTGAAATTAAATTTCGTGCCCGTAGCTCAGCTGGATAGAGCAACGGATTTCTAATCCGTAGGTCGAAGGTTCGAATCCTTCCGGGCACAAATTAAATAAAAATCAAAAAATTAATATTATTGGTCTTTTATGATAACAAAAGAATTAACAAAAATATCAATTTTTCACGGCGCACAGATTAGAAGAATTTTTTTTGGAAACGAATGGTGGTTTTCTGTTGTTGACGTTATTTCTTTTCTTACTGACAGTAAAAAACCCCGTGATTATTGGCATAGAATGAAAATAAGAGAAAAAAGCACCTCCGAAGTCCAACTGTCGACAATTTGTCGACAGTTCAAATTACCAGCTTCAGATGGTAAAAATAGAGAAACAGATTGTGCAAACACGCAAGGGCTCTTCAGAATAATTCAAGCTATCCTGTCACCAAAAGCTGAGCCATTCAAAATCTGGCTTGCAAAAGTTGGCAAAGAACGAATAGACGAAATAGAAAACCCAGAACTAGCAATTGACAGAGCAAAAAGTTTGTACGAAAAAAAAGGCTACCCAAAAGAAAAGCCAATCCAGTTTTATCTATTGAAAAGCCTACTAAGTTAAAAAACAAAAAAAGTAATTAAAAAAAGAAAAAGAGATTCACAAATCAAAAAATAATCTTATTTTTTTAATACCTGCTTATAAATAGCATTAATTTTATTAACAATGGCCCTTAAATTCTCGTTTAGACCAAGTTCAACTTTATGAGAGCTTACAACAGGAAGCTTTTTAAAATTCACTCCATCTAACTCAAAAATTTGCGTCTTTCTTCTCTCAATTTTCTTTGTGTTACACCAACCAAAAAATTTTGAACGATCAAGATCTTTTACAACTTCATATGAGCACATTCCAAGAACAGGATGATCGTAATCTATTTTTGCAATTATAACTTTTTTACTTTTTATATCTTTTAATTTTGGCGGAAATCTAAAATAAAATGGCCTTTTCCTGTACTGCGCAATAATTTCTTTTTTTATTATTTTTTCACCATTAACAAAATTTTCACCAAATACCGTTACAAAAGAAAGTAACACCATTGTCACAAAAATAACTTTCTTACTCACAACACCCTTTCTTAAACTTTTAATTATTTAAATCAAATAATCTTTATGTTAATATTTTAACAAATACAAAATCAATAATTTTAAAATAAAAAAGTAAGGGATTTGAGAATAAAACAATCTCAAATCCCTTACTTTTTTTATCTTAAAGTTAAATTTTTATTTTATCAATTTTGCAATTGGATCAACAATTTTCTTATCTATAAAATCAGCAACTTTTTTTAGTACTGGATTACTATTACAAAAACTATTATGATTCCATGGCTGACCTCTTAGCGAAAATTCTCCACAGCTCCAACAAAACTGACACCTACAATTCTCACATGTCATATGCCTACAGCCACCATTTTTTTGAATCTCAATTCCACAACCAGGACAGACCTGAATATTATTCCACCATCTACGACATTTATCTGGAATACTCGATTTAACTTCTCGCTTACTCATCATAAGCTTCTCTGATTTACGATCTTGCCACTTTTCAAGAACTTTATTTCTTAAATACCTATTTTTATCACTCCCGTACCAATAATTATGATCATCATAATCTTCCACCACCAAATCTTCTAAAAGCTTTTTACTAAATTCTGGCCTGTGCTTTTTACAACCTTCATCTGGACATCTAAGATCAGCGGTGCTTTGAACATCGGTTAAACTATTCATTTTTATTTTGATATCCTTCAATAAACAATCTTTACATGTAGTGGCATGGCCACAACAATCTAATTTAACAAAATCTCTTCTTGGTTTATCATACCAACATACAGAACAACAAATAATTTCATTTTGGTCAACATCTTTATCGTCTTTAACAGCATTTACATAATCGTCAACCTCTACAGGATCTACTGGTTGACCATGATTTTCTGTGCCACTTCCATTATCACCCCCTGTTGATTTTTTAGTAACTTCTTTTTTAGTTAATTTGTCTATCAAGAATGCCAAACCAACTCCCGCTATAACTAAAGCCGATATAGTTGCTCCAGTTTTTAGCAACGGTTTATAATTAAATTTACCGTTTTCACCATTATTAATCAAAACTGGAAGCTGTTTAACTTTTTTCTTTCCTACAGATGAAGAAGAAAAAAACTTCGCTATTTTTCCATCCGCACCAAAATATCCAACTGTTTTTA
The DNA here is from genome assembly GCA_000989195.1 of candidate division TM6 bacterium GW2011_GWF2_30_66. GTDB lineage: Bacteria > Babelota > Babeliae > Babelales > Vermiphilaceae > GWF2-30-66. The sequence goes on along the minus strand of LBOA01000025.1, from coordinate 290 downwards.
CTGGCTCATAAACATCAAATACACAATTGGCTGTGGTACTAATTCCAACAAAAATTAACAACGCTAATTTAACATATAAAAATCTACTTTTTAACATATTCATAACCTCGAACTTAAAATTTTTTACTTTTTATGCGTATATTTACATTTAAATAAATAATATAACACAAAAAAAAGACCTTATCAAAGGCCTGTCCTGACTCAGTACATATGGGACTTTTTGCCGCTAATTAAAGTATATTATGCCATAAAGAGCCTTTATTGTAAAACGGTATGGTTTCTGATTGAAT
>LBOA01000024.1 GCA_000989195.1 candidate division TM6 bacterium GW2011_GWF2_30_66 | reverse complement strand
CCCCGCCGGCCGCGGAGGCGTTTTTTTAATAAACTATTTGTTTTTTGCTTAGTTTACTACATTTTCCCATTTACACAAAATATTATACAGTCTCAAAACCTCATATACACACCTAAATGGTAATTAAACATATTTAATTTATAAGTTATTTGCTTTTTTCTTTCTTCTCTTTTACCTAATCAACAACTTTTATACCTTATAAATCAGCCACATCAATATCTACAAAACCTTCTTCATCATCATCACTATCATTATTTAAACTGCCGTTATTAACATCTTTTTTATTGTTTTTTTCTTCAGATACTATTTTCTTTATAAATTTACCTAATTCTTTTAATTCTTCTTTTTCTTTTGTATCTATTTCTTCAACTTTCGACTCATTAATTACTTTAATTACTTTTTTCTCATCTTTACAATCTTCTTTCTCTTTTTTTTCTTCTTTTTTTAACAACTCAAATATTTCATTTAGTTGAATCGTATCTTCTCCTGGTTGTTTTTGCTTAACATTTAGTAATCCATTCTTTTTTAGATTAATTTTACCTTCTGATTTTTTATTAGGACGAGAAAGCTTAATTTTCTTTACTGGCTCTAATTCTCTAGTAGGCTTTTTAAGCGTAATACCTGACTCAATTATAGGCTGCTTTACAATTAATGCCTCAATAGGCTTAACTATCTTTGCAACATCTGAACTATTTAAAATTGGCTTTTTTTTATCAACTTTATCCGCTTGATCTGTTTGATCAATGTAAGTCTCTTTAGATAATTTTTTAAAAATGACAATAATAATAACTAATGCCGTTACAGCAGAAACCCCAGATAAAATTAAATATTTTTTTTCGCATACTTTTTTTATCACAAATTCAAACTTATTTTTGTCCAAAATACTTCTAATGGCTACTTTTGAAGCCTGTGAATTAAAGCTAAATGCATATGAGTTACTTTGCGGTAAAAACATCGCCAAAAATAGAAAACCTGTCATAAACTTAAATTTAAAAATGTTCATATATCAACCTAAATTGTTATTAAATTTATTTAATTTTATAAATTATTTGCCTGTCTTTTCTATCTCTTCTTTTACTCTGCCGCTAGAATATCTTTTTTCCTCTTCAATTAACTTCTCAAATAAATCTTCTTTGCCTTGCTTCTTATTTTTTAGTTCATTATCAATAAAATTACCTAAAATTTCTTCTTCTTTTTTATCTTTTTCCAATTCTTCTGGCGTTTTTTCTACTTTAATATCTTCATTCATTTGCTCATCTATTAAATTATGCAATTGAATTGTATCAACTTCACTTGTTTTTTCACCTCCTTGCTCATTTATCATTAATAATAATTTGAGTGTATCTTTACCTGCTTTTTTTTCTTCCGGCAAATCTTTTTTAATTAAAACAACAACTGAATTTTCTCCATCATCTTCTGTTTCATCGCTATCAATTTTCTCTTTGCTAAAACCTTCTTTAAGTTCTCTTTTCTTCTTAATCTGCTCAAGCTTAGGCTCTTTATCATCAACTACATTCTCAAAATCTGGCTTAACTTCAAGATTCGCTAGATCGTTCTCACTATTTACATTTAAATTTACTTGATCTATTAAATCTCCAACAAATTTTTTTATTTCTGTATTTATAATGTCATCTTTAGCTTTTAAGTCTTCAACAACTACTTTTATATTATCATCTTTTTGTTCTATTGGCAGGGCAATATCAGGAGAATTTTCACCTGATAAACCTAACTCTTTTGAATCATTCGGCATCTTTAGATCATCTAGCTCTTTTGGATCATTTGACCCTTTTGGATCATCAGGATTATCAGAAAAATATTTTTTTAGAAAAACAATAGCAGCGCCTACAAACACGGCCCCAAAAACGCTTGATAAAATTAAATATTTTTTTTCACATACTTTTTTTATCACAAGTTCAAGCTTCTTTTTATCAAAAATATTTCTAGAAACTACTTTTGAAGCCTGTGAATTAAAGCTAAATGCATAAAAATTACCATACTGAAAACATATTGATACAAAAAAACAAATCGCAATAAACTTAGATCTAAAAAATTTCATAAATCTTCTCCCAAATTTTAATAGCGCTTAATAAACTTGTTATATCCACAACCCTCATGACTAATCAACAGTTTTTATGTATTCTATATTACCAATATATAAATTAAATGCATATTTTTGTATTTTTTTAAAAAAAACATACAAAAATAGCGAGCCAATTTACAGCTCGCTATTTTTGTATTAATTAAAATAATTTATAAAATTATTTAGCCAATTTTTATTGGCTCACCAACTCTACCAACACGCAATGTAAGCATATTATCAGATTTCATAATATTTTTTACAGCCTCTTTAACTTCAGAAAGTGTAATTTTTGATAACTGTTCGGCACGATTATCAAAAAAGTCTTCCGGCAAATTATACTTATCCAAAAATAAAAAAGCCTTAGAAATCTTACTATTAGTTTCAAAGTTTTTGCTCAACGAATTTACTATTGCACGCTTTGCTAACTCAAATTCTTCTTCAGTTATAGAATCTGCAGTTTTATCTATCGACTGTTTTATTAAAGTCTCTGCATCTTTTAACTTATCCAAGGAAATTATAGTTCTTACAATCGCCATACCTGGTTGCTCATCTGCACTAGCTATCGAAGAACCTGCTATTGTATAAAACATGCCAGTTTCTTCACGCAAGTGAAACAATCTTGAACTCATAGATCCTAAAACACCCCCGCCAAAAATTTGATCAAATAATAAAAACTTATCAAAATCTTTATTATTTCTATCTATAGATAAATTTGCGAAACTTAAAACAATCTGATCCCTATTCATATAATAATTATTATCACTAGCAGCGGCCGGAATTATTTTTGGAAAAATTATTTCTTTTACTTCAGGCCCAGTCCATTTAGCAAGCTTATCCTCTAACACTTTTTTAAGATCATATTGAGATAAATCACCAACTATCGAAAGCTTAGCTCCAAATGGCGAAATATTATCTTTATAAAAATTCTTTAGATCTTTTACTTTAATTTTAGCAATAGACTCTTTTGTTCCTAAAACATTTTTACCATATGGGTGGACGCCGTAAATCTTTTCTCTAACTAACTGACTAGAAATACTTGCAGGATCATCCCAAAAGTTTTTAATATCAGTCAAAATTTGTTCGCGAACTTTTTCTACTTCTTTAGATTCTAGCGCAGGTCTACTTAAAATCTCCTCTAAAATCTCAAGCGCCCTTGGCAAATCTGAACTTAACATGCTCATTGAAATAACCCCAGGAGAAACATTTAATGACATTCCAAGTCGCTCTATCTCATTTGCTAACTGAGAAGCTGTATAATTTTTTGTACCTTCAGTCATCACGTCTGCTAAAAAGTTATACAAACCTTGCATATTTTCTGGATCATAAAAATATTTTGCTTTTAATTCTAATCTCAAGTTTATTTTTGGAGTATTTTTATTGTCATAGTACAGTACTTTTATTCCATTGGATAATTCTAGCGTTTTTGGCTTTGGGAAATCAAATTTAACTGCATCTTTAATTTGTATATCGTTAGCATATTTTGGCGCTTCTAATTGCGTTTCTCTAACTCTATCATATAAAATATTCTTATCTTCTTGATCAGAAAACTCTTGCAATTCTTTCCATTCATTTTTTTCATTTTCTTCTAATGGTAAAATAAATCCTTTATTTACTATAGATTTTCTAAAATATTTGGCAAAAAAATCTTTTAATTTCTCTGACAAATTATCATCAAAATCTTCTAAAAAAGTAAATGGATAATTTTCATCACCAACAGCTAAATAAGTTTTTCCAATGTCATATGCTTGGCTCTCTATATTTTCTAATTTTGAATAATAAGCCATCTTTGTTTGTTTAACTGCACGTTCAAGCTCTTTTTCTGCAACACCATTTTTAATTATAGAATTTATTTCTTCAAAAATTATATCTTCTATTTTTTGTAAATTCTGTAAATTTTTAGGTTCAAAAAAAATAAAGAAAATTCCATGATCAAATAATCTAAAAGAATCTGCTGAAATATCAGAAACTAATTTTAATTGATCAACTAACTTACTATACAGACGTGAACCTTTACCTTTACCTAAAATTAACTCTGCTGCGTCTAAGATATGATCATTTCTGTCAATCGCTCCAGGAACAATAAACGAAAGAACTACGCTAGGCTGTTGAATGTCTCTATAAAGGGTAATAGTTTTTGCAGCAATATCTTTATTAAAATAAAATTTTTCTTTTCTATATTTTGGATTAGATGGTATTTTCCCAAAATACTTTTCTGCGCCTTCAAAAACATCTTCCGTATTAACATCTCCTACAACCACAAGTACCGCATTGTTAGGTAAATAATGTTTTTTATAAAATTCACGCAAATTGGCGCCACGCACTGTCCATAAATCTTGTTTATGCCCAATAAGAGGATAATGGTATGGATGATCAGGGAATATCATCGTCAACATTTCAAAAATCAAATGTCTAGTATAATTATCCTTCAACATCTTCATTTCCTGAATTACAGCCTTCATCTCAGAATTCAAATGCTCATCGCTAAAAGAACAATTTTGCATACATTCTGCCATAATGGGTAAAGCCTCTTTCCAATGCTGAGTTGGCAGATCAAATAGATATCCGGTATAATCATATGATGTAAAAGCATTGCTACTGCCTGATAGTTTGTGCACAGTTGCAATTATATCTGTCTCTGATAACTTTTCAGAACCCTTAAATATCATATGTTCTATTAAATGGGCAATACCTTTTTCTCCATCTTTTTCATCTTTTGAACCAACATTATAAAAAACTTGCACAGAAACTGTTGGAGTATTATGAACTTCTCTTACCAAAACGGTCATACCATTAGATAAAACCTTTTTTTGCACAAATACATCTTTTCCATCTTTTAACTTATCTTTTGCCGCCATATTTATAGCCATATTATCTCCAGTTTTAATTTTATCTGTATTTTCACTACAGGCTCCTACACAAGATATTAACAAATTTTTACTTACCATATTTTTATTAGACTTTATTTGTGAATTATTTACCTCTGAATTTGCCTCTGGCTTAACCTCAGCCTCTATTTCAGACTCAACAGCATAAGACATGCCATGAAAATCATCTGCTATGCCAATCTCCTTAAACTCCCACTCAGGCGCAACTACTTGAGCCACCCCCTCTGTTTTAATTGTAAAACTAGATAAAATAAATAAACATCCTAAAAATCTAAATATTAGCTTCATAAAACACCCGCATATAAAAAATAATTTTTAAATTAATAATCACACAATTAAATATATATAAAAAATAATAACAAAAATCATAAATTTTAAATAGCCATAAAAGACATCTATTTAAAAAATCTTTCCTAAATGGCCAAAATTACAACTAATTAATATTATATATTAAATACTCAAAAAACTTTATTAATTAAGCAAAATATGCGATAATTAACTTGTTAAAAATTTAATAATCCAAACTTAAAATTTCAATAAAACTAACCCGGTTAATTACAAAAATGTTCTTAAATTCTAAACTAAATATTCTACTACCAATAACTATTTTTTTTATACTGGGGATAATTTATAGCAATTCCGGCTATAAAATATTTTCAAGCAACAGTATCTTTTTGCCAACTTTAATCATCTCGCTAGCCCTAATCGCAACAAGCTTAATAATCTTTGCAACCAAAACAAAAATAATATCTATTAACATGCTTTCTAAAAAAAATATTTTAATATTTTTTATTTTCGCACTATCTTTTTCCGCAGGTATCGCATGCCATAAACGCCAGATACAAAAACACGAAATATTTTTAAATAAAATAAATAATAAAACGTATAAATCTATAATTGCAACAGTAAAAGACATAAAAAGCCTTGAAAATAAAAGAAATTCTGTTTATTTAGAGCTAAATTGGGAAAGCGAAAACAAAAATATAAGCCTATATACAAATAATGGCTATGACCTTGAAGTTGGCGACAAAATAGAAATCAAAAATGCAACATTCAAAAAACCAAATAATCAAGATTTTGTTAAATATTTAATAAAAGAGAATATTGCAACAACTTTATTCATAAATAAGCTAGATTACGACATTATTGAGATTCCAAAATATTCTGTTGCAAGATGGCTGCATAATAAAAAAAACAACATTTTGAACTCTCTAAAGGCTAAAATGTCACCTATTTTATTTACAGCTTTCTCGTCTATATTTTTAGGTTACAAAAATTTATCAAAAGAAATAGAAAATGGTATAAAAAACAAATTTAAAGAGTGGGGAATAATGCACATACTAGCCCGCTCTGGACTGCACTTAATAATTTTTTTATTAATGTGCAGCTTTTTACTAAAATTTATTCCTGTACACTTTTTTATAAAACAACTTATAATTTTACTTATAACTATTATTTATGCTCTGTTAAGCTGGACGAGCACATCTTTTTTAAGAGCCCTATGCGCACTTATACTTTATAAAATTTGTCCATTTATTGGCAAAAAAACAGATGCTGTACACATAGTAACCGTAATATGCCTTGGCATATTAATACTAAATCCAGAACAAATATTTTTCTTAGACTTTCAATTAAGCTTTCTGCTAACATTTTCACTTGCTATTATAAGCAAGATAGAAGTAAGAAAAAAAAGAAAACATATAGAAAAAAGCACTTTAAAACCCTTGTACAATAAATAATTATCAAATATAAAATCAAAATTATTGCTAAAAATACAACTTTTATCCTAATCTTTTTGTAGGGGAAATGTAAAACTATAATTATTAGGGGGATATATGGGGAAGCTTTTTAACAAAATTATAAATAATTTTCGCGCAAAATTTTTATTTTTTATTCTAATTGCGCAGCTCTATAATTTAAATATTTATTCTACCGATTCTATTTTAGACATAAACGTAATAGAGCATATAAATAATTTATTTGAAGCTGGATCAAATATAAAAGATACACAAGATATTCCAATCATAAAATCCCAAACAAATAAAATGTCACAGCAAAAAAAAGACTGGACTCTTATGATTTATATCGCCGCAGACAATGATTTGAGAAATTTCGCCATAAGAAATCTAAAACAAATGGCATCTGTCGGCTCAAGCGAAAATATAAACGTAATTGTACACCTAGACATTAAGCTTTCTGGAAATAATAAGGTAACAAAAAGATATTATATCCAAAAAGATAAGATTTTACATTTAAATGCTAATGATCCAAAAACTCAAAGAATGGATAGCGGAAATCCCGAGACATTAATATCTTTCGCAACATGGGGAGTATCAGAATTTCCTGCAACAAACTATGGCTTAGTATGCTGGGATCATGGAACCGGAGCTTTAGATCCAAAAAGAGGCAGAATATTTAAACTTGCAGATCTATTTACCTTTAACTCTGCAATAAATAAAGTCGAAGTTAATCGAAGCGTAGGCTTTTTTGATTTTCTTGATACATGCATGCCAGAAGAAAAAGGAATATGCTGGGATGACACAACAGGAAACTATTTAACAACACAAGACCTAGACTATGCTTTAAAAACAATCTGCTCTAAGGCCTTAAATGGCAAAAAGTTGGCATTTTTAGGCTTTGACGCTTGTCTAATGCAAATGACAGAAGTTGCAAGCGTAGCAAAAAAATATGCCGATATTATGATCGCATCTCAAGAAGTAATATTAGGGACAGGCTGGAATTATGCTGAAGTTTTAAAGCCATTTTTGACAAAAACATTAAGTCCTGAAGATTTTGTTAAAAACATAATAAGCGGATACAAAACAACCTATGAAACAATAACAAACGACTTTACTTTATCTGCTTTAAAACTTAAAGATTTTTCACTCTTAGAAGATAACATAAATCACATATCACAACTTTTAATAGAATGCCTAAAAAAACAAAAAAATAAATCTGTTAAAAACACAATAACAACAAGCAGAAGCAAATTATTATGCACACATTTTGACGAGCCTAGCTACATAGATTTACACCATTTATACAAGAATTTATTAGCTTCTATAAAAAACTTTGAATTAATAAATACAGTCGACACAGAAAGACTGAAAATAGAATTAACACAGGCTTTGAAAGTCGGGTGCAAAATAATAGAAGAAGTCACAATAGAAAATACTGTAGGAAAAAACTTATCAAAAGCTAGAGGAATTTCGATATACTTTCCAACAAACAGAATATACTTTTCATATAGAGACTTAGAGTTTTGCAAAAATAATGATTGGATTGTATTTTTAACCCAATATTTAAATGTATAAAAAATAAAAAACAGACAAAATAAATAGAAGCTAGCGCCTACAAAAATAGGCGCTAGCTTCTATTTAAAAAGCTTTTAAAACAAGCAATCTAACTATAATTTTTGTATAATAAAAAATATAGAAACAAAAATACTTAAATATTGCTGGAGAATAATGGAAAAAGAAAAAAACAAAACCTTTATGCATAAATTTGAAGCTCTCGAAAAATTATATAAAAAATACAAAAACTGTCAAAACTGCCCATTAGCAAAACTTGGAAGAAAAAATATTGTATTTGGAGAAGGAAACCCTAACGCAAAATTAATTATTGTCGGCGAAGGACCAGGGGAAAAAGAAGACGCTGCATGTAAGCCATTTATAGGCAAATCAGGGCAACTGCTTACAAAAATACTTGAACAAACAGGCTTAAAGCGAGAAGACGTCTTTATAACAAACACTGTAAAATGCAGGCCTCCAAAAAATAGAAATCCTAAAACAGAAGAAATAGAATCCTGCACAAAGCTATTGCTACTTAAGCAAATAGATATAATTGAGCCAAAAGTAATTTGTACGCTAGGCGCAATCCCGGCAAGAGTGTTTTTAGGCAAAAAGGTAAATAATTTACCAATAAAAATAACAGCAATACGAGGCCAAATATTTAAATGCGGAAATCTTACAATAATTCCAACATATCATCCGGCATATATTTTACGAAACAACAAAGAACTGCAAAACTTTACAAGTGACATTATTTTAGCAAAAAACTTTTCAATATGATTACCATTGTGCTGGTGGATAAAGTGGTGGATAAGTGGTGGATAAGTGGTGGATAACTTTTTTCAAGCGAACAGAAATGCCGACCTGCAGAAGATATCGGGAGAAAAGTTATCCACCACCCCTGAGAGTGAGCCTCCAAGGCAGCTATCCAAGGACTGGTCTAATTTTTTTTAAAGTTATCCACCACTTATCCACCACTTATCCACCACTTATCCACCACTTATTTTATAGAGCGATTTGCCCACTAGATGATCACTATCAGAGAAAAAAAACTGAGTTATCCACCAAAAAGCACTTCGCCTATTATTATTATATTTATATATATTTATATATTAAAGAATTATATTAAAAAATTTTTCTCAAAACTCTATAGAGTAAAAATATGAGATTTTTTGTGAAATTAGATTTAAATTTATAGCTTCTTGAGCGTTTATATGTAAAAGTAAGTGATTTCTTCTTTTAATTATTTATTTTTTATGATACAATATCTTTCATAAACAGAAATATTGTCGTCAATGGCTTTTGCGAGGCTTAAGCTATTTATATTAAAATTTTTACCAATATTTAAAGGTTAATGTGAAACTTTCTGGCGTTATTGAAGAATTAGAAAAAGAAAAGGGCTTAGATCGGGCTATTTTAAGCTCTATTATCTGTGAAGGTATGCTTGCTGCATATCAAAAAAAATACCCTACTCTTGTTTTTAATATAATTCACGACAAGAAGTTGGACGAAATTGCCGTTCAAGTCCAAAAAAAGGTTGTTTCCTCTGTTGTTGATGAAGACTTAGAGGTAAGTGTAAGAAAAGCTAAGTTTATAAATAAAGATTTGAAAGAGGGCGATCTTGCTTGGTTTGATTTTGATGGCAAGATTGGAAGAATAGAAGTTTTAAGGGCGAAGCAGGTTATTGCAGGAAAAATAAGAGATATCGAGGCCGAATCTGTTTATAATGACTTTAAAGATAAGGTTGGCACAATAGTTTATGGAGTTATTCATAAATGTGAAAAAAATGGCATATTGGTTAAAATTCAAGATGTTTATGCTTTTTTGCCAAATTCTTTGCTTTCAGAGACAGATAAGTGTGTTGTAGGTTTTTCTATTAGGGCTTTGTTGAAAGAAGTTTTGTTGCAGCCTAAAAATGAAAGCCAGCTTATTTTAGATAGGGCTTCAAGTGATTTTTTACTCAAGCTTTTTGAGTTAGAAGTTCCAGAGGTTTTCGAGAAGCTTGTTGAGGTTAAAGGTGTTGCAAGAATCCCTGGGTATAAGTCTAAAATATTCGTTTATTCTCATGATAGAAATATAGATCCTGTAGGGGCATGTGTTGGTGTTGGCGGGGCTAGAATTAAGCCGATATTAAAAGAGCTTGGCGGTGAAAGAATAGACGTTATTGTTTGGGGTGACTCAAAAGAAGATAGAATTAGAGATTCTCTAAAGCCGGCTGAGGTAAAAAGGGTTTCTGTTGTTGGAGATAGAGAGGCTAATGTTTGGCTTGACGAGGATCAAAGGTCAATTGCAATTGGCAAAAAAGGTCAAAATATTTTGTTGGCATCAAAGCTTACTGGTTTTGTGATTAATTTGATTGCTTCAGAAAAGTCGACGGCATCTGTACAAGCTAAAAATGAAGATGATAATAATATTTAAGTCGGTGTTTTTAGCAAAAAAGGCATAGCAGTTTAGAGTTGTTTTGCTGATGGCCTTTCTTTTTTTAATAAACAACTGAAAGGTTTGCGGTCTATAATGCGTATTTATGAATATGCTAAAAATAATAACAAAACATCAAAAGAGTTACTTAGTCTCCTAGAAGAAGGCGGTTTTGATTTCCCAAGTCACATGTCCGTTATGACGGACGAATCAATTTCTTTTTTAGATGAAAAACTTTCTGTGTCAATAGGGAAAAAAGACGTAGTGTTAAAAAAAATAGAAAAAAATAGCTCAGTTAATATTGGCGTTGAGACAGATAAAGCTTCTGTAGCTACTGTTAAGCCTTCTGAAAAAGCTGTTGAAATAAAAAAAGAAATTATTAAAGAAGTTGTTGTTGAAAAAAGCCCTATATTAGAAAAAAAGTTAGAATTAAAGCCTATGCTTTTGTCTGATTTTGCTATAGAAGTTGGAAAGCCGGCTACTGTTGTAATTTTAACTTTATTAAAGTGGGGTGTTGTTTGCGCAAAAAATCAGATTCTTTCTAAAGATGTTGTTGAGAGACTTGCCAAGCACTATTTAATTCCTTGCGAAGCTCCAATTATTGTTAAAAAGGGTGAGAAGATCGAAAAAGGCCTAAGGCAAAAAGAGGTTGGAGTCGACCATAGACTGCCTGTTGTTGTTGTTATGGGTCACGTTGATCATGGCAAAACAACTCTTTTAGATTTTATTAGAAAAACTCGTGTTGCTGCAAAAGAAAAAGGTGGAATTACACAGCATCTTGGAGCTTATGAAGTTGAGACTCCGCATGGTGGAATAGTTTTTTTGGATACTCCTGGTCACGAAGCTTTTTCGAAAATAAGAATGCGTGGTGCAAAAGTTGCAGATATAGCAATTTTGGTTGTTGCTGCAGATGATGGCGTAAAGCCTCAAACAATGGAATCTATTAAGCATGCAAATAGTGTTGGCTTGCCAATTATTATTGCTTTAAATAAAGTTGATAAGGCGAAGCCTGAGCAGATAGACAGAGCAAAACAAGAATTGTCCAAGCAGGGTCTTTTAGTAGAAGATTGGGGCGGAGAAACTGTTTGTGCAAATATTTCTGCGAAATTGGGACAAGGAATTGACCATCTTCTTGAAATGATAATTTTGCAGTCTCAGATGATGGAATTAAAAACTGATAAAAAAGCTAATCCAAAAGGATATGTTTTAGAGTCAAAAATACAAAAGGGCCGCGGAATAGTTGCTACTCTTATTTTACAGCATGGCGTTGCAAGTGTAGGGCAATTTTTTGTTTGTGGAAAAACATGCGGTCGAATAACTTCCGCTGTTAGTTCCTATGGAGCGCCATTAAAAGCTTTTGGAGCATCAATACCGGTTCAAATTTCGGGTTTTGAGGAGCTTCCTGAGGCGGGCGATTCGTTTGAAGTTGTTTCTCAACAAGAATATAAAAAAGCAAGACAGGGCAAAAGCGATCTTCTTGCAGAGGCGCCTAAGGTAGTTACTGTTAGCGATAAAGCTTCGTTTAATTTGATTGTAAAGGCTGATAGTGATTCTTCCAAAGAAGCTTTGTTGTGGGTTATAGAAGATTTATCTAAAGGGCTTGAGAAAGGCTTTAAGGTTCTTCATGCTTCAGTTGGAGATATCAATGAAAGTGATATCGAATTGGCCTCTATTTCAAACTCTTTGATTGTTGGATTACACGTTAAAGCAGAATCGAAATCTACTTCGCTGGCGCAGCAACTTTCTGTAAGCTTAAATTTATTTGATATAATATATAATATCGTTGATTTTTTACGTGAATATTCTGAGAGCAGAAAAGAAGTAAAAAAAGAAAAAAGAAAATCTGGGCAAGCAACTGTTTTGCGCGTATTTGATATAAAAAATGTTGGCGTTATTGCCGGATGTATAGTTAATGAGGGTGTTTTCACCAGAGGTTCAAAAATAGTTGCCTTTAGACGAGATAAAAAAATCGGAGAAGGAACTATTAAGAGTCTTGAGAGAGATAAAAAATCTGTAAAAGAAGTTCACGCAGGATTTGAATGTGGATTTATTATAGATGGTTTTTCTGCATGGGAAGTTGATGATCGCGTAGAATGTTACGTGGAAGTAATCTCAAAATAAAAAAGTAGCAAAATGAAGCTTATATTTCCTTTTGTTTTAGCGTTTCTTTTTACGGCATATGTGATTCCAATATTAAGAATCTTAGCCTTTAAATTTAATATTTTAGATGTTCCTAACGGTTCTATAAAAGTACATAAGACGCCAACTCCTTATTTAGGTGGAGTTGGCGTCTATTTTGGTTTTATTACAGCTTTGGGAATGACGTTGCCTTTTGAAAATAATATATTTTTATTTTTAATAGGCTCTACAATGCTACTTTTTATAGGTTTGGTTGATGATTTAATAACTATGTCTCCAGGGCAAAAATTTTTCGGTCAAATGTTGGCGGCTTTTTGTTTTTTAAAGGCTGGTTTTTATTTGAAATATGGGTTTTTTTGCAACAATTTTTGGTCTTTGCCAATTTCATTTATATGGATTTTAGTAATTATTAACGCTTTTAATTTAATTGATATTATGGATGGGCTTGCTACGACGGTAGCCTGTTGCGCAACTATTTCTTTTATAGTTATTGCAGCCTATTTGGGAAACATTTCTTTATTAATTTTATTATTAGCCTTTTTGGGAGCTTTGTTAGGATTTCTTATTTATAATAAGCCTGATGCAAAGATATATTTGGGGGATGCTGGGGCTTTATTTATAGGGGGTTTTTTGGCTATAATCCCATTTTTATTTGATTGGGGGACCTATAATTATTATGGATTTTTAACCCCAATAATTATTTTAGCTATTCCTTTAATAGAAGTTGCGACATTAATTATAATTAGAACATATAAAAAAATACCTTTTTATAGAGGAAGCCCTGATCATTTTGCGATTTATTTGCAAAAAAGGGGTTGGGGTAAGTATAAAGTATTGCTTTATACTGTTTTTATGTCAGCAATACTATTAATTGTTGCATTCTTATTTTTTTCTAACAAAATTGGATTATTAATGCTTTTTATAACAGGAACACTGTTTTTGATTTTGTGGTTTACGGCAATGTTTTTTAGAAATCCATATTTATAAAGGTTTTCTTTTGAATGGGCAAAATGTGTTGCATTTTATATTTTTTCTTGAATAAGCAAATCTTTTTAATATAAAAGCCCTTGTTTATATGTATTTTTGGTTGTTGCGTTTTTTATTTTTTCGGCCGATTGTTTTTTTTTATTTATTATTCATAATTAGTATGCTTCTTATTTTGAAGCCGACTCCTTCTAGTTTTATTATATTCTAGGAATGTATGGTTGGAAGCACTGCTTATTGAGAAAGTAATAGATTTGGTCCTTGAAAAATTTAAAACTACAATTCCTTTTTAGCTCAATTGATCTTTTAGGGTATTAAATCTATTACTTTACTCTTAAATTAATTTCAAATATAACAAAATGCCCTTGTTATTGCATTTTGGTCATTTTAAATCTTATTTTTTCATAAATTATGACTGTTTTAAAAATTATATCTTGACAACCAAATATACGGATGATAGTATCTCTAAAAAGTTTGAGTGCTATTATATATTTTAAAAATGTCCCTAAAATGAACGATACAATAAGTATTGTTCACCCCCCTAACCCTTCAGCTTTTTAGAAAGTTGGAGGGCTTTTGCGTTTAAATTAAGGCTTTATTTAATTGTATTTATTATATAGTTTGTTTCGCAACGCTATTTTGTTGCTTTAATAATTTTATTGTGCATTTTATGTTGCATTCTTGATCTGTTTTTTTTGTTATATTTATTTCTTCGAATTCTAGGCAGCTTTTGCATAGGCATAATTTTTGGCAAAATGTTATTATTTGATTGATTTTTCCTGTGAATTCGTATGAAGCTATGTCTTTTTGTGTTTGTTGCTCTAGTTCTAGTTCTGATTTTATCTGTTTTAATTTAGAGTCAGTTCCTAAAAGCATATAGGCTTTTAGAGCTAATCCCGACTCTTTTGCATAATTAATTATGTCTTTTTTTGAGTTTTTGCTTCTTGAGCAGTTGATATCAGATTTAATAATATTTATTTTTTTTTCTAACTTAATGCATTTATTTGTAGATTGCTCAATTATAGCATTTTTTGCTTCAATTTGATTTAATAAGCTTTTATTATATATAATTTGCTTATTTACTTTTGAATAAATAAGCAAATACCAGATTGTTATTGTTAAAAATATTAAAAATATAAGCAATTTTAGTTTTTTTATATCGCTAATAAATTTAATATTACTAAAATTGTACTTATTATTAAAAATGCTCATTTTTTATACTCTCTTCTAATTTTAAAACGTATTATTAATCCATTGCATAGGATCAACTGGCATATTATTTACCCTTAATTCCCAGTGAAGGTGGTATCCTGAAGCATAGCCTGTTTCTCCTAATGTTCCAACAGGATTACCTTGATTTATTTTATCTCCAATATTTATATTTGCTAATGAATCCATGTGGAAATACATTGTTATTATTCCCCATCCATGATCAATTACAACAGTGTTTCCTGTCATAGCATATCTATCTTTTATTTTAACTATTCCAGATTGAGCTGCCCAAACAACACTTTTTGGTTGATTTGTCAAGTCTACAGCTCTATGAGTGTATTTTCCTTTTTCTTGCGATATTCTAATTGTTCCAAAATCACATGTCATTTTTGCAATTTCTATAGGTGCGCAAAATTTGCCACGCCATAGTTTTTCTTTTGGAGATGTTGTTAATATGGCAGCCAAATCTTTTTCGAATTGTTCGTGGCTTTTGCCGAGTTCCTTTTCTGCTTTAACTTTCTCAGGTTTTACAACAAGAACTTCTTTTTTAAAGGGGAACTGAATTATTTGAAATTTAGTTTCTAATTTTAAAGTATTTCCAATATGGTCAACTATATCAATTGTAAGTAGATATTCGTTTGGATTTTCTTCGCACAATATCGGTATAAAAGTTTCATATATAGATGAATCTTTTGATTCTTGGTAGCATTCATAACTATTTGAAAGGGCATTTGCTGTCGCATGTTTTATTTTTTTATTTACTTGAAATTGAACGTGTAGCGTGCGGCCTTGAAAAACTTTAAGTTCTGTTTCGGTTTTAACAAATGCGGCTTGTAGAGGTACGTTATCTATATAAAAGTTAATTGTTTCTGAATATTTATTTTTATTATAAGACCCATCTGAGAAATTTATCTCCATTTTATGAGCGCCATTAGACATTGTTTCTGTTGGTATAGTAAATGGGTATTCATGTTTAAAGTAGCCGATTTTAAAGTTTTTTGCGATTGGTTTTTCATCTAAGATAATTGATAATAAGCCAGTTTTATTGCTTGAAATTGAGCATTGAAGATTTGAGCTGTAATAGCCGTCATTTTGAACTCCAGATATGCTTATTTTTGGGGATTCTTTGTCGATAAAATGGACGTAAGATTTCCATGCTATTAAAGCAAATGTAATAGATAATGCAGCAAATAATAAATTTTTTATTCTTAAAAACATATAAAATTACCCCACCAATATTGGATTTGTAGTGTACAATTAACGATTATTGATATAAATTATAAATCTTTTTATTAGCGAGGTAAATGTAAATTTAAAATATTCCCATTTTTAGGGGATAATTTGAGTTTTTATTTCAAATTATCCCCTAAATTTTGTGCGCCCAGCGGGCGCACCATCTCAAGGGTGAAAGTCCCGAATGGTGAAGGCAATAAGTAGCCAGTAGCTTAAGGCAAGGGTGTCCATCGCGA
>LBOA01000023.1 GCA_000989195.1 candidate division TM6 bacterium GW2011_GWF2_30_66 | reverse complement strand
CTTCTTCATAACAAGCCCCTTCTTTGTTTTTGTTCTTGGTTATAATATAACCAATTTTAAGGGGCTTGTTTATTTCAAATTAATTTTCGGATAAGCTCTCAATTATAATTTTTATGCGATGAATAGACGGGATTTTAAAGATATTATTAATAATTGCCCTGAACTTTGTTTTGCTATAAAAAATGGAAATTTTGATCGTGCAAAAATGCTTATTAGAGATTTGGTAAGTCAGAAAAAAATAACTCAAGAGATAATAAATTCAGTATTATATAAAGATGGTAAAGATGAAGTTGTAAAGTTTTTACTTCAAGAATATATAGAGCAAACTAAAGAAAATAATAGTGCTAAAAATTTAGAGACTCAAAATAATAATTATTCTTCTTCAGATTATGACTAAAATTTTTTTGATTAATAATAAAAAATAGTAATTGCAGGTAGTTTTTCGAGTTGCAGGTTTATTTGTCCAGTTTTTGCCTGTAAAGTTAAAGTTTTGCTTTATGGCTTTTAAGTTTTTGGTTTTTTTATTTAATTAAATTTTGGTCTTTTATAATTTTATCATGTGAAATTTTCCAATATCTTATTTCTTGAGCAAAATTATTAGTAATTAATTTTTCTACTACCTGTTTACCATCAAGAACGGCCTCTTGCATGCTAGAATATTTCCATTGTCCATAACGGCCAATTGAGTGTATATTTTCTAATTTAAGTGTGTTATGAATTTTTGTAATGTTTTTTTCACGCCACATATCGTAAATAACATAAGCATGTTTTATGTGTAGTATTTTTTCTGTTAATATTTCTTTATCGTTAATTTCTAGAAGTTTTTTACTTTCTTTCAAGCAAAGTTCTAGTTTATTATTTATAAAATTTTTTGATTTTTTTAAATAAGAGAATTCGCCATACATATTACTGCAGCCTTTTGGGGCCATATTTTCAGAATAGTTATGAAAAAAACCGGTTCTGTAAAATGGGTATATATTTTCTGGATAATAAATCCAGTGTTTATCATAAGTTTTTTCTGAGAACACTCCCAAGTTGAAATTTACTACACTGTTACACAAAAGTTTTGAGCTAGTGTTTTTAAGTGCTTGTAATTTATGTGTATCTTTAATGCTATTTAATAAATTGTCCAGTGGTCCAGTGTTAATCAAAATGTCATACTTTTCTGTGTGGCCATTATCAAAAATTAATATTTTATTAACTGAATCTATTGTTTTTATACAAAAATTTGTTTGAATTGGATTTAATAATTGTTGGGCAAATTTTTTTATTAAATAATAAATGCCGCCTTTTTTTGGATAAAAAAACTTACTATTGTATCCAACAGTATCTTGATTTTCTTCAACGGAGCCCTTTATTAAATTTCTAAGCGACGTTTTTGGTACAAATCTTCCTGTCCAGGTGCTAGATAATTTTCGTGCGTCATAGCTGAAAATTTTTTGTTGATAAGGGAAAAAGAAATGTTTTCCAAATCCAGAGCCAAAGTTTTGTAGAACCCATTGGTAATAAGAGTATGTATTTTTTGATTTATTATTGCGTGATAAGTTGTATTTTTTTCTATCTACAAAGCCGCAAATACAATCTTCTATGACGTTTGTCGGTAAGCCATAAAGATTTGTTTGGTACGGATATGGAGTGTATTTTTCGTGTGAGTATACAAAAGATTTTCTGGCGATTAAATTAAAATTATCTAAATTTACAATATTTTTTATTAAGTCTTGAAAATAATTATCGTTTATGTGTAGTAAATGGCCTGTGTAATCAAATGTAAATCCATCTTGTTGCACAGATTTGCATAGGCCACCTATTTGTGCCTCTTTTTCAAATATTTTGTAGTCAAAAAAGCCATTTTTTTCCAGATGATATGCTGTCGAAATTCCTGTTAATCCTGCTCCAATTATTACTACTCTGGCCATAATTTATTCCTATTATTTAACCGCAAAATTTTTATTTTTAATAACCCTTGTAGGGCTGTTTAAACTACCAGCTTTTCCGGTATTTTAAACTTATCAAAAATATTGCTTCATATTTTATATCTTGTAAGTTATAAAAATAAAAGAGAAAAATGTCTAGTATTTTTGGTTATATAATTTACAGGAGATATTATGGAGCAAATTAAGTATCCATATGGCCAACAGGATCCATATGCGATTGTAGAACTAATTGCAAGTACGAGTATGCATGGTGGAAAATATGTTGTTGATCAGATGCCAGCTTTGTCTGCGAGAGTTTCTCATGCTGCTAGTGGAAAAACTGGGCAAGATGCAGAAAAAGATAAAAAGCTTATGGATTATTTGGCGCAACATGGGCATTTAACGCCGTTTGAGCATCAGAGTGTTACATTTAAGGTTGTATTGCCGCTTTTTGTTGCTCGTGAGTGGATGAGGCACAGAACACAATCTTATAACGAAGTTTCGATGCGTTATTCTAGTGATCCAATTGGCAAATTTTATTATCCACAAGCTTGGAGAATGCAAGCAGAATCAAATAAGCAATCTAGTGTTGGATTGGTAGATGATCAGCGAGGCTGTACAGAAATTTTAAAGCAGGCTTATGAAAATGCTCTTGAGACTTACAAGAAATTATTAGATAAAGGTGTTTGCAGAGAACAGGCAAGATTAATTATACCTGTTGGAAATTACACAGAATTTTATGCTACGGCAAATTTAAGAAATTGGATGAATTTTTATAAGCTAAGAATTGCTTCAGATGCGCAGTGGGAAATTAGGCAATACGCAGATTGTATTGGTCAGTTAATTAAAGATTTGTGGCCAGAAAGTTGGGATGCATTGCAAAAAAGTTTGTAAATTAATGAGGGGCCATTAGGCCCCTTATTAATTATTATTTTTGTTAGTGAATTAATAAATTGTTTTTTCGCGTAGCAGATATACAAGTTTTAATGTTTGTCGCCTAAATATAAGCATAAATCATTTACAGCTGCGTATTCTTGGTATTCTATTGGTAAAAATTTTGTATCCAAAGTGAAATAGCCCGATTTTAGGGTATTTATAAGGTCTTTTGGGATTGTTAAAACAAGTGAAAATTTATTTGCAGAAAATAGCATTTTTGGTTTTTCAAATTTTAAAATAAGGGTTTGTTCAGATTTTTTCCAAGTGCTGTCGCAAATTAAGTATTGTTCTATTGGCATAAAGTTTTTGTCGCTGTTTTTTTCATAAAGAGATGCGACTAATTCATTTATTTTTTTCCCATTTTTACCGTGCCAGCATAAATGTAACTCGTGTAAAGAAACATATTCTGGAGAAGTTTTTTTGATAATTATATCTGCTGCTAGTATCCATTGATCTTTAAATATTTTCGATTTATTATTTTTATCCAGATTATCCCATTTGGGTTCTATTTTTATTGTAAATTGGTCAGAATTTAATTTTTCTTCTTGTTTTTCGTTAGTTTGTTTACTGGTAAAAGATAAGCTTGCCATGCTACAAATTGTTAGTAGCAATCCAATGTATTTCATCTTCATATACCTACCCCATTTTATTATTATTTATTTATTAGCTAAACAAATAATAACATATAGATAAAATGCAGGTGAAGTGTTTTTTAAAAACAATAAATAATTGTTTAAATAAAGCGTGATTAAGTAAAGTTATTGTTTGTTTACATTCGTGATGCAACCATTTGCACAGGTATAAAGAATTTTACAGGCAACGGATATTTATCTTTGCTTAAATAGCTCGGGACTGGTGGAAAGCCAGAGCTAGAATTATTTACGATATTTAACATAAATCTATCAAATTCAATAAATCCAGATGATTGCATTATTTTCATATCACTAACTTTGCCATTGTTTTCAAGAATTATTTTTACTAGAACTGTTAGTATTTCATTTGGGTCAACTTTTTTGTGGAAAGTTAGTGTATTGCTTTTTATTTTCATGGTAGTTTCTATGCAGTCAAATATTTTTTTTATATAGCGCTCATGTTTTAGTTGTTCTTCTGTAGGGGCGCCTTCTATTGCGTTTGTATATTGGATCAAGTTTGCACCTTGTTGTTCTGTGTAGTCCAGAAATCCTTTTGATATATCTGCAAGTGTTACATTTTTTTCGTTAACTCTTGAATGTGTTTTTTTATTTTCACTTTTTTTGTTTGTAGAAAAATTCCAGGAATTATATTTTTTTTCTTCTTTTTTTATCTCTTGAGAATTTGATTTTTTTATTACAAAATCTCTTGGATCTTTTTTATTTAATTTTTGCGTTTCTTCTGGTTTTTCAATATCTTTGGTTTTAGGTTTTTGCGGGTCTTGTATTTTTTGTGTGAATTTTTCTCTTTCTTTTTTATTTTGTTCAAGTTCTTTTTCTAAAGTTTTTAGTTTTCTTAAAAATAGGCTGTCTTTTTCTATTGGTTCAGGTTTTTCTGTTTTCTTCTTTTCTATTTGTTCTTGTTCTTCTTCGTTAAATAAAGGTTTTTGCTCTTCTGGTTTTGGTGTTGATTCTTCTGGTTTTTGTGTTTTTATTGTATCATGTTTTTCTTTCGAGCTTTCTTTTTCTGATTCTTTTTTTGTGTCGAATAATTTGTTTATTCCAGAATCTTGTTCTTCTTTGGGTTTTTCAACGTTTTTTGGTGGTAGGGGTTTATTTAATCCCTGGAAAGTTGGCAAATTTAATGGCTCTATGGGCATAATTTTTTCTTTTTCTGGCTCTATTTGTGTTTTTTGTTCTAGCTTGTGTTGTAAAGCTTGTTGTTTTACTTGAGCATTTTGGCTTGGCGTAAACTGTGATTTTGTTTGAGATTGTTTTGTAGTTTGTTGAAATTTTACTTGTGCTGGTTTTTTAAATAGGTCGGAAAAATAATCTTGTTTGGAATATTCCAAGAAGAAAAATACTATTAAAAGGGCTGCTATGTGTATAAAAAGTGATAAAAATATTATGTATCGCTTTTTTATTTTACGCTCTTTTTTGTTCTCAAGAGTGTCTTCTATGTACTGCTTTAATTTATTTTGTTTATTTTGCTTCAACTTGCCATCCCGACTTTTTTGCCCGAACTTTTTTGCTTACTACTAACTTTTTATTTTTTAATACATGTTGTTTTTAATACATGCTATAAATTTATTTAATACTAATTTTTAAAATTTATAAAGTAAATGGTAATTTATTAAGTTACTTATCGTCGGATAGAGAGTTTTATAAATAATAATAATAATTTATTTAATATTTATGTGTGCAAGATTTTTTTTCTTGATTATAGACCAGTTTTGATAAAGAGCATGTTCTTTTGGCCCTTGGCTTTCAGGTTGTGCTAAAAATTTGATAATTTCGTCTAAAAAACTTTGCCCTGTGGGAAATTTTACGTTTTGTTTAATTAGCCAATAAATTAATACCCTATATAGCATTATATTATGTAACTTAAATAATTGGTTTAAGTTTAAATAAAAAATTCCGGATATTTCAGTAGAAATTTCATTAAATTTTTCTTTTGTGAGTTGTTCTAAAAAAAATTCAGTTTCTTGTAGCCGGTTTATTGTGATTTTAAAGTTTTGTTCGAATCTAGCGTCACATTTTTTTAGTGCGGGGATCACAAGCTCTCTTATTCTATTTCTCAAAAATTCATGAGATATATTACTAGGATCAGTTACATAAAGTATGCCGTGTGAGTTTAAAAATTCTAATATTTCTTGTTTGTTTATTTCAAGAAGTGGACGAATATAATCGCCAGATTTAGGCTTTATTGAAGTTAAGCCAGAGAGTGATGTTCCTCTGATTAGTCTTATGAAAAAAGTTTCTTCTTGGTCTTGCGCATGGTGAGCGAGGGCAATCAAATCGTAATTATATTTTTCTTTTATTAGTTCAAATAAATGGCGCCTTGCCTTGCGGCCTAAATCTTCTTTTGAGCCTTCAAATTTCAAATTCAATTCAAGTTCTGATAGTTTTCGCACTTCACAGGTGATATTATATTTTTTCGCTAACTCAAGACAAAATTTTGCTTCTTTTGCAGATTCTTCTCGCCAGCCATGATCTAAATGTGCGGCAATAATTTCTTGGATTAAGCCTTCTTGCTTTAATTTTGAAAGAATATGCAACAAAAAAACAGAATCTGGTCCACCAGATAATCCAAGCACAATTTTGCTTTTATCTTGAATCAGTTCATGCTTTTTTATAAATTTTATTATTTTATTTTCTAATTCATTCATGTTTTGTCTAAATTTAAAAATTAATATTTTTGTTTAAAGAAATAACCTGCTTTATTTATCAGCAGGTTATTTCTTTAGCTTATTAAATACTTATTTGCACTCGAATTGTTATTCTGAGTCGCTATTAGATTCTATTGATCCGTCAGATTCCTCGCCGGCGAAATATCCTGCTTGAGAGTCGTATCCTTCTATTTGGTGGCACTCTTCGTCTGAAAATTCTAAGCTATTATTTTTGGAATATATTTCTCTTAAAGTTTCTTTGTTGAGTTCTTCTTTTGCTAAGAGTGCTTCATCCGTAAGTTTTTTTTGAGTTTTTTCTTTTATGAAATTTATATTTTCAATGTCATCAGATCGGCTAAGTCTCTTATTTGGGTTATATTTTTTTCCGGTATTAAATTTTTTTTCTTGTTTTTTGTTTAAACTTTTTGGTGACAGAGGTTCTTTTGGCATATTGTCTAATAAGCCAATACCTTCAATTGCTATATTTAGAGTGGCAATATTTAACTTTTTATTTTTAATATGTTTTTTATGCATTCCAAGTGCAGGTGCTGTTATAAGTAATAAAACTGTAAAAAAGGCTATTTTGTTTTTCATAAATTTTCCTTTTTGTTATTATAAATATTAATTAAATTTATAAGTATAATAAAAATTATATATCTAAGTTTTTAACAAATTGGCCGTATTTTTCTATATAACTTTTTCGTCCAGTTACATCATCGCCCATCAATGTTGTAAACCACATATCTGCTTGCAAAGCATCTTCTATTGTAACTTGTAGTAATGTTCTAGTTTTTTCGTCCATAGCTGTTTCGCCAAGTTGTTCTGGGTTCATTTCACCAAGACCTTTATATCGTTGTATATTCATGTAAGGTTTGCTTATTTCAGATATTGCATGTATCAGTTTTAATATGCCTTGGCTTTCTATCGATTTTTCTTTATCTGCAACACGCAATGTCCAAATATTTTCATCTATTTGTGAAAGATCTTTAAACAAACTTACTAGTGTTTTTGTCTCATGTGCTTTAAAGAAATCTAGAGTTACTCGCCAGTCTTGGTTCATTTTTTTAAATACAACAAAAGTATTAATTGAATTTCCAGATTCGTCTGTTTCTTCTTGTTGTTCTGAGCAAACTTCGTAATCTGTAAAGCCTAGCTTTAATTTATCTAAAAGTTTTTGTATATCGTCTTTAGCATCCCATTCGTTTTTTGCCAGTAAACTTATTAGCTTATGACACTCAGAATAGGTTATATTAAAATTTGTTCCTTCGTTGTG
Organism: candidate division TM6 bacterium GW2011_GWF2_30_66; assembly: GCA_000989195.1. GTDB lineage: Bacteria > Babelota > Babeliae > Babelales > Vermiphilaceae > GWF2-30-66. The sequence continues at coordinate 9,853 of LBOA01000023.1, read as the reverse complement.
AAGGTGTTCTTCATAGTTTTTTATATTTTTTAATATTTTTTCCCAAGCTTTTATATCTAATTCTTTTTCGTCAATAGATAGATTGGTTTGTTCTTTTGCCCAATCAAATAAAAATTCTTTTAGTGATGAATCGTCTTTTAGATATTGCTCTTTTTTGCCTATTTTTACTTTATAAAGTGGCGGCTGTGCAATATAAATGTAACCTTTTTCTATTAATGGATTCATGTGTCTAAAAAAGAAGGTTAATAATAAAGTTCTTATGTGCGCACCGTCAACGTCAGCATCAGTCATGATTATAATTTTATGATAGCGGGTTTTTGCAGGATCAAGCTCTTGGCCAATGCCACAACCGATAGCAGATATTAATGCCTTAATTTCTTCACTTGATAGCACTTTGTCTATTCTAGCTTTTTCAACGTTTAAAATTTTACCCCTTAAAGGCAATATCGCTTGGTTTGCTCTGCTTCTTGCGCCTTTTGCCGATCCACCTGCAGAGTCTCCCTCAACTATGAATAGTTCGGTTTCTGCTGGATTTTCATTTGAACAGTCGGCTAATTTTCCAGGCAAAATTGATGATTCTAAAACGCTCTTTCTTCTTGTTAGGTCGCGAGCTTTTTTTGCAGCTTCCCTAGCATTTTTTGCGACTTCTGCTTTTTGTAAAATAATTTTTGCAACTGCAGGATTTTCTTCAAAATAAGTGTCTAGAGCGCTGAAGGCCCATTTATCTACTACGCCTTTTACTTCATTATTTCCAAGTTTAGATTTTGTTTGTCCTTCAAATTGAGGATCAGGAACTTTTATATTTATTACGCAAACAAGGCCTTCTCGTACGTCATCACTTGAGAAGTTTTCTTCGCCTGGTTTCAAAATCTTTGTTGCTTGAGCGCGTTTATTACATATTTTTGTAAGCGCAGATTTAAAACCAGATACGTGAGTACCGCCTTCTGGCGTATTTATATTGTTTACAAAAGCAAAAAGTTGCTCGCCATAGCCATCATTATATTGTAATGCGACTTCAAGAATATATTCTTCGTCTTTATTTGTGAAATATATAACTTCTGGAAATATAGGATTTTTCTTTGCGTTTATACTTTGAACAAAAGATACTATGCCACCTTCAAAAAAGAATTCTTTGCTCTTTCCTGTGCTTTCTTCTGTTAGTATAATTGTTAAATTTCTATTTAAAAATGCTAGCTCTCTAAGTCTGGCAGCCAATGTATCAAAGCTAAATACTGTAGTTTCTGTGAAAATTTTTGGATCTGGATAAAATTTTACTAAAGTACCTCTTTTTGAGGTGTCACCAATTTCTTTTAATCTGCCTTTTGGTACGCCTCTAGAATATTCTTGATAGTGTATTTTACCGTTTTGAAAAATAGTAAGATTTAGTTCACTTGATAATGCGTTTACAACAGATATACCAACACCATGTAGGCCTCCGGAGTATTGATATGAGTCTTTGTCAAATTTACCACCGGCATGAAGTTTTGTCATAACAACTTCGGCTGCAGAAATTTGTTCTTGTGTATGTATTCCTGTAGGTATACCACGGCCGTTATCCTCAACTGAACATGCGCCATCTTCGTGCAGAGTGACGGTAATTGTATTGCAGTTTCCACCAATTGCTTCGTCAACAGAGTTGTCTACAACTTCATATACTAAATGGTGAAGTCCTCTAGGCCCTGTTGAGCCAATATACATACCTGGGCGTTTTCTAACAGCCTCTAGTCCTTCCATCACTCGGATGGAATCTGCTTGGTATTCTTTCCTTGGGGGGTTTGAATTATTTGACATATTAAAAACTCCTAAAACTTTTTTATTCTTGCCAGCTAAATCTCAAGCTAAAATTATTATTTATTTAATAAAAATGGCTTATTTTTATATAATTTTATCTGAATTTTAAAATAGCATTTGTATGGTTTGCAAAACTAGTTTACTATTGTCTATTGTTATTGTAGTTTAAAAAACAAATTTTTTCCAGTTTTCAAAAGAAATGATCGATAAAAATAGCGTAAGTAAAGAACATTCATATTACATGAAAGCTGCTCTAAGGATGGCGAAAATTGCTTCAAAAAAAGATGAAGTGCCTGTAGGAGCAGTTATCGTAAATAAAGATGGAATTATCGTTGCAAAAGCTTGTAATTCTGTTAATCGTAAAAAGTGTCAAACTCAGCATGCTGAAATTAAAGCTATAAAGAAAGCTTGCAAAAAATTAGGAGACTGGAGACTTGACGGTTATTGGATTTATGTTACTCTTGAGCCTTGTGTAATGTGCTACGGGCTAATAAAGCTTTGTAGATTATCAGGTCTTGTTTATGGTGCAGAGTCATCTATTTTTGGTTATAGACTTGACAATGTTGCTAATATTGGAGTATACAAGAATGATACTGATAATTGTTTAGAAGTTGTTGGTGGTGTGTTGAAAGATGAAGCGGTTAATTTGTTGAGTAGTTTTTTTAAAAATAAAAGGAAAAAAGGTGAATGTAGGAAAAAACAATTTATTAAAATCGACGGTAGAGATGGAAAAAATTAAAAAAGATTTAATTAAAAGAAAAATTGATTTGGAAGCTCAGTTGGCAGAGTTAAATGAGGATCAAAGTACGCCTCAAGATGTAACTGGACAAGATATTGGCGATCAAACAATTTCTTCGATTATAGAGAATTTAAGAAATTCTTTGCAGGATACAGAATTTGGTGAATATAAGAGAGTTGTTAAGGCACTTGAGATGATAGATCAGGGGATTTATGGAATTTGCGTTGATTGCGAGTGCCAAATTGGTGAAAAACGTCTAAAATCTTATCCTGATGCGACAAGATGTGTGTCTTGTCAAGAAGCAGCAGAAGAGAGTAATTTTGGCAGCTACGAATAAGATTCGTAAATTTAACAAATCGTAACTTAATATAAGATATTGTTCTTATGGTTAGCGCATAATTTTGTTAAATTTATTATTTTTGATATAATTTTCTTAGAAATATTTGCCGATGTAGCTCAGCTGGTAGAGCAACTGATTCGTAATCAGTAGGTCGGCGGTTCAAATCCGCTCATCGGCTCCAGTCTATGCTAAGATTTTGGTTAGCAAGTTTATAAATTTATATATTAAAAAGCCCTCTAGATATTACAAGTTTTGGCTTGTTTTTCTAGAGGGTTTATTTTTAGGAGGCATTCCTCAGATTTTATTAAACCTGATTGATGCTTGTTTTCTTATTTATTTAATTACTCTTTTGCGTCTTGTTCTGTCATTTGATCTAATTCAACTTCTTGAATGTCTTCAGAAGGCATTTCTTCTATTGCATCCATTTCTTCTTCGATTATTACAGGAGCTGTTTCTTCTTTTTGTGCCGTTGGTGCAGCTTCTTGTGTCATTAAATCTTGTTCAACCATTTCAACTTCTTGTGCTATTGCAACTGATGCAAAAAGCATACTTAATGTTAATAATATCTTTTTCATAATTATAACCTTTATTTTATGTGTTTTTTAATATATTTCTTTTATATTTGTTAATTGGTTTACTCTAGAATTCCTCCTATAAATAAATATAGCATGAAAAAGAGTTAAAATAAAGCAAAATTTGCAAATTATTTAACAATTGGCAATAAAAGGCTGGTGTTTTGCAATATCTAATTTGAGTCTGACGTTATTCTAAGCCAAACGTTTTTTTAGTAAGTTTTGGATTTTTTGGCTATAAAAAGGGTGTTTTTTGTTGTTTTTGTTAATTTTTTGACATTTTTCATTATTTTTTTTAATATATAGTTATTAAATTGATATAAATTAGAATATTCCAAGTGTTTAAGTATAATTTTTTTAAGGATAAACGTTAATGGTAACTAAAGAGACAAGCAAAGTAAAAAAAGCAGCAAGTAAAGCAGGACAAGTTGTATCTCATGGTGTTGGTCGTAGAAAATCCTCTGTTGCACGCGCTTGGTTGCGTCGTGGAAAAGGGTTGATCAATGTTAATGGCAAAGATTTTACAGAGTATTTTGATACCGAATATAACAGAGAACAAGCTTGTTTGCCTTTTGAAGTGATGAAAATTGTAAATTATGATGTTGATGTTAATATCTCAGGTGGCGGTGTTAACTCACAAGCTGGAGCCGTAAAGTTAGCAATAGCTCGTGCGTTAGTTGAAAATGATCCTGAAATGAGAGCTGCAATGAGAGAGTTCCGTTTCCTTTCATGTGACCCTAGAGTTAAGGAAAGAAAGAAATTCGGACAAAAAGCTGCTCGTAGAAAATTCCAATTCGTAAAACGTTAATCTTTATATTTTTTTTTATAACACGGAATATGAAAATAAAGATGCTAGGTCAAAAAAACCTAGCATCTTTTGTTGGTTAAATTTTATTATTATTATTTATTCAGTTATAACTTCGTTCATACTTATTTTATTGTCTAAAGCGCTTGTTTCGCGTATAAACTTAACGGCAGATTCCCGATCGATAATCTTTTCTGGATATTTATCTTTTGTTAAATTGAAAATATTTATAAGTTTTAGTGTCTCTAAAAATTGATTGTCTTGAAGCAAAATTTCTTTCATCTTATCAGCCCAATTTTTTTGAGTATTATTTTTCGTAATTATTTTAGAGCTCGCTTTATCTTTTTGGCTTTCTTGTTTTTCATTTTTTATTTCTTGAACAGTTTTGTTTGCGCTTGCTCTTAGCGGGTCAATAGAGTGTTTAAGCGATTTTTCACGGCCATAATGGTCTAAAAACCATGTTATTTTTTCTGGTGCTGGGAATAATTTCTCTACCAAAAAGTCTGGCTCTATACCTTTGCCTTGTATTGTTGTATCATCTGGCAAAAAGTATAGGCAGGTTGTTAGTTTAATTGCGCTATTATTGCTTATTGGTATAATTTCTTGCACTGAGCCTTTGCCAAAAGTTTTTGTGCCGACTGTAAATACGATAGGTTTATTTTTAGGTTTATTGTCTGTATTTTTGGAGGCATTTTGTGAGTAAATTTTTAGACATCCTGCCAAAATTTCTGATGCTGAGGCTGTATAATTGTTAGTAAGTATAAAAATTGGTATGTTTCCATTTGCGATCGGCGCTTGTGTTGTTCTGTATTCTTCTTTTTTTGCGCCATGCTTATCTTTTGTGGTAACAACTAAACTATTTTTTTCTGTAAATAAGCCACATATATCTATTACAGAGCTCAATAGTCCTCCGGAGTTATTTCTCAGATCTATTATTAGCCCTTTGTATGGCTTTTTGCTTGATTTTTCTAAGATATCTTTAATTTGTTTGAGCGCGTTGCTAGAGAATGTTGTTAGGCAAACATAATATACATCATAATCTTTTATATAAAATGCGAATGATGTTTTCGCTTTTACTACATTTCTGGTTATCTCAAATGTCATTGGCTCTTTTTTATTTTCTCTTAAAACTTTAAGTTTAACTTTAGTATTTTTTGGACCTCTTAGCTTGGCTGTTGCTTCTTCTGTTGTCATGCCATCAAGTTTTTTATCATCTATTTCTATTATTTTATCAAAAGCCTGTACGCCGGCTTTTTCTGCGGGGCCATTTGGTACGGTGCTTATTGCGGTTAAAAATTTATCTTTTGGGCTCCTTGTGTTATCGATTACAATACCGATTCCAAAAAACTGGCCGCTTGTTGTTTCTAATATAGATTTATATGTTTTTGGATCTAAAAAACTTGAATGTGGATCTAAAGTATTTAAAAATGCATCGATAGACTTAGTAATAGATTTTTCTGGTTTTCTTACAGAATAGTGCTTTTCTCCAGCTATTCTTAGAACTTCGGCAAATGTTCCGGACCAATCAAATATTATATCGTCAAAGCTTTTTGTTTCTAGTTTTGGTTCAGTTGGTTTAGTTATATTATTTATTACAGATTTTGGTGAGTCTATTGCATAAGTTTTTGTAAAAACCAAAAGACTTAGTACTGTTATTTTTGTTATCGCAATTAAAGATATAGAAATTTTTTTCGTCATATTTCCCCTTTTTATTATTTATGTTAATAAGTTGCTATTGAAATATTAGTGTTATTTGTGTGTATATTTGAAGAATCTTGTTTAATAGATGGGGTAAAAGGTATTATAAACTTAGTTTTAGTAATTAAAAATTATAGGGGTTTAGCGTGAAAAAAATAAATAAAAAAACGGTTTTAAGGCAGCTTTTTATTCTGGAAATTCTAATATTTATAGGCGTGTACTTTTTTGGAAATGACGGCTACAGGCGAATAAGTGAGATTGACGAAGAAAATCAAAAGCTTTGCATGGAAGTTTTTGTGCTAAAAGGTGAAATTGAAAAAATAGAGAAAGAGATACAAGAATGGCAGGCTACAGATTTTTATAAAGAAAAGTTTGCGCGAGAGAGGTTGCAGATGGCAAAGCAGGGTGATGAGATTTATTTCATAAAATAAGAGATTGTTGGGATTTATAAAGCCGGTGACAATTTTTTTATTAAATAGTATAATTTAAGTAGTTTTTTTGGAGTTTTTTATTATAAAGAAAGATGCGATGAATAACGAAAATATAAATGGCCAAGAGCCAATAGATAATGTTGAGCAATTGTTAAATGAACATGAAACTCGTGTAAATAAAGTAAAAGAAATTAGTAAATTAGGTTTAGAATCTTGGCCATACAGAGAAACGGTTGATAGCACATGCGCCCAGGTAAAAGCTGAGTTTGTTCCTGAGACAGAAAAAGGGTGTGAAAATAAGCCTGCAAAAGAAGCAGAAAAAGAATATAGCTTGGCAGGAAGAGTAATTACGATAAGGCTTCATGGTAAAACAGGATTTTGTACCATTCAAGATAGATCTGGCAGATTACAAATTTATGTAAAGCAGGATATTGTTGGAGATAAAGAGTTTGATTTTTTTAAAGATTATATCGATATAGGTGATATTGTTTGGGTTTCTGGCAAATCTTTTTTGACAAAAACTGGTGAAATTACTTTAAAAGTTGAAAAATTTAAGTTGCTTTCCAAGTGTTTATATCCATTGCCAGAGAAATTTCATGGTATTGCTGATATAGAAATTAAGTATAGACAGCGTTATTTGGATCTTATTTCAAGTCCAGAGACAGTAGAAAAGTTTAAAAAACGTTCAAAAATTGTTAGAACTATGCGTAACTTCTTAGATAGTAATGATTTTGTTGAAGTAGAAACGCCTATGTTGCACCCAATTTTGGGTGGAGCTGCAGCAAAACCGTTTGTTACACATCACAATGCATTAGATTCTGATTTTTATCTTAGAATTGCTCCAGAGTTATATCTAAAAAGGTTGGTAATTGGGGGGTTAGAGCGAGTATACGAGATCAATAGAAATTTTAGAAACGAGGGAGTTTCTACTAAGCATAATCCTGAGTTTACAATGCTTGAGTATTATACAGCGCATGAAGATTATATTTTTGCCATGGCATTTTTGCAAGAGCTTATGAAGAAAGTAGTATCAGAAACTTGTGATTCTATGATTGTTAAGTTTGGCGAGCATGAAATAGATTTTTCAAAGCCTTTTGAGATACTTTCTATGCAAGATTCTATTCTAAAGTACGGCGATTTGAAAAAAGAAGATTTGTTGCCAGAAAATATAGATAAAACTATTAAATTAAAGGGTGCAAAATTAGATAATATTAATTGTACTTTGGGATATAAGTTGGCAGCATTGTTTGATGCGGTAGCTGAAAAAAATCTTATACAGCCAACATTTATAACCGAGTATCCTATTGATATCTCGCCTTTATCAAAAACATGTCCAAATAATCCAGAAGTTACAAGTAGATTTGAATTATTTATTTCTGGTATGGAGATTGCGAACGGTTATAACGAGTTAAATGATCCATTTGATCAGGCAGAGAGATTTAAGAAGCAAGTAGAGGCAAAAGAATCTGGTGATGCAGAGGCTCATGAGTATGATCATGATTTTATTCTTGCGTTGGAGCATGCTTTGCCACCTACAGTTGGCGTTGGTGTTGGAATAGATAGATTCGTTATGTTATTAACAGATACGACTTCTATTAAAGATGTTATTTTATTCCCAACTCTTAAAAAAAGATAAATAATATTTTTAAAATTTTTAATTAAAAGAGCCGCAAATTTTTGCGGCTCTTTTAATTTGATTATATTTTTATATAATTATAAAATTGATTTATCTATTTCCATTTTATTATCTTCAATTTTCTTGTTTTCTGGAAAGAATGTAAGGCTAGTGTCATTATTTGCAAATTTGTTTATTAAGCACTCATTAAACTCTTTACTTTTTAATTTTTCAATAACGGCTTTATTTTTTGGGTTGTCAAAACATGTATAGCCGGCAAATCCCATTATATGTTCTTGAATAACATCACTTGAAACGGCGTGATTACGATCAAATAATGGAGTAGTTTTTTTTGAGTGTTTTGTATTTTCATCGTTGTTAATAATAATTTTTTTATAAGAGATCCATTCCTTTAATAATTTCAAAACTATAGCGTTATTTACAAAATTGTTAATAAAGTTTTTGCTTTTTTCGTTTGTATCTTCTTTAAAATTATTTTTATTATATTTATAAGTTATATTGTTGCATTTGCAGTATTCTAGTGTTTGGTATATTAAAATGCTTACTGGATTATTGTTTACAGTATCATCTGGATTGAATTCCATATTAAGTAATTTGTCTATTTTAGAATTATATAGATCAAAATTCTCAATAATAATTTTTGATAAGCATTTTGGATTCTTAGATAGCGCGCTTACAATAGTGTCTTTATTTTTATCAGTTAAATAATCGAGTCTTAGTTCCCCTTTATTTTCTTCTTTTATTTTATTTAATATCAATTCTAATAATTTATTATTGGATAATAATTTTTCTGTAAATATTATTTTATTATTAAGATCACTTATTTTTATTGAATTAAATTTATTAAAAATAAACTTAATTACTTTGTCTTGTCCATTTTGTAAAGCGAAGTGAAGGGGGGTGAAGCCGTCGTTATCTTTAGCATTTATAAGAGAAATGAAAGTTTCTGGTGATAGTTTTTCATGAATAAATTCAATTATGTTTTTGTGTCCATTTTGGAAAGCGAAGTGAAGGGGGGTGTAATCTTTTTTTGTTTTAGCTTCCATAAGGGAAATGAATGTTTCATGATTTTCGTATAGATTGTAAATAAATTCAATTGTGTTGAGGTGTCCATTTAGGAAAGCGAATTGAAGGGGGGTGCAGCCTTCGTTATCTTTAGCATTAATAAGGGAAATAAAAGTTTCTGGATTTAGAGATTTAAAAATAAATTCAATTATGTTGAGGTGTCCTTTTTTGAAAGCTAAGTGAAGGGGGGTGCAGCCATTTTTTAATTTAGCATTAATAAGTGAAATTAAAGTTTCATGGTTTTCGTCTAGATTGTAAATAAATTCAATTATGTTGAGGTGTCCATTTATGAAAGCGCCGTAAAGGGGGGTGACGCCTTCGTTATCTTTAGTATTCATAAGGGAAATGAAAGTTTCATGGTTTTCGTCTAGATTGCAAATAAATTCAATTATGTTTTTGTGTCCATTTTTGAAAGCGAAGTGAAGGGGGGTGTAATCTTTTTTTGTTTTAGCATTAATAAGTGAAATGAAAGTTTCATGGTTTTCGTCTAGATTGTAAATAAATTCAATTATGTTGAGGTGTCCATTTATGAAAGCGCCGTAAAGGGGGGTGCAGCCTTCGTTATCTTTAGCATTAATAAGGGAAATAAAAGTTTCTGGATTTATAGATTTAAAAATAAATTCAATTATGTTGAGGTGTCCTTTTTTGAAAGCGAAGTGAAGTAGGGTGTTGCCGCGGCTATTCTTTATTTGCAAAATATTTGGGTTATTTTTATATAATGTTGTAAAAGCTTCTAAGTCGCCGTTTTTTAGCGCTAAATTTAGTTGATTTTTATC
>LBOA01000022.1 GCA_000989195.1 candidate division TM6 bacterium GW2011_GWF2_30_66 | reverse complement strand
GTTTTTGAGTTGTTAGTGTAGTTTAATAATTAATTCGGCAGTCCTTGGGACTGCTCACAACCGTCAAGCCCCTCGCTAGGCGAGGGCGATATGACTTTTATCTTTTATAACTTTTATAGCTCGTTGTTAAGAATTTTGTTTCTATAATCAGCCATAAGATCAACCATGAATTGCACGTTGTGTATTGTTGCGAGTGTATGAGCAACTGGTTCTTTGGCTTTAAACAAGTGATGTAAGTACCCAATAGTGAATTTTTGACAGGTAATGCAAGGACAAGTTCTATCTATTGGCTCAAATATCTCTCTATTACTATTTCTAGTAATTTTTAAATTGCCGTTTTTTGTGAATATTAAGCCATGTCTGGCACACTTGGTAGGATGAGAGCTGTCAAACGTGTCTATTCCATATTTTATGCAATTTTCGAGTGAATGTAGGTCTCCAATGCCAAGTAAATGAATTGGCTTGTCTTCTGGAATTAGTGGTGTTGCAAATTCCAACATGTCAAACATCTGATCATGAGTTTTACCTAGTGACCCGCCTATAGCAAAACCATCAAAGTCTAATTTTGAAAGAAATTCACAACTTTGTTTTCTTAGCTGCTTGTCTATGCCGCCATGAACAACAGAATACATGGCCTGATTTTTTCTATTTTTTAAATGTTCGTTTAGAGATCTTTCTTCCCATCTGTGAGTTCTATGCAAAGATTCAATTAACGCTTCTTGGCCAATATGGTAGGGTGGCAACTCATCCAATGGGATTATAATATCGGCACCAAGATCTTTTTGTGCCTGAACAGAGCTCTCTGCCGTAAGCAATATTTTTGTACCATCGATATAAGAGCGAAAAGTTACGCCTTCTTCGTTAATTTTTAAAACTGTTCCATCAAGTTTTTTTTTGCCTTTACTTTTTAGTTCATCTTTGACTGAGCCATAGGCTAAACTAAAGACTTGAAAGCCGCCTGAATCTGTTATTATGGGCTTGTTTCTGTTTAAAAATTTATGTAAGCCTCCAGCAGCAGCTATAGTTTTACTGCCTGGCTGCAAAATCAAGTGATAGGTATTGCAGAACATCAATTGTAGATCTATGCTGTCGGCTGTATGGCTATCTAATGCTTTTAGAGTTGCATTTGTGCCAACGCCTACAAAGTTTGGCGTATCTATTGTACCATGCGGGGTATGGATTTTACCTACTCGTGCGCCTGATTTTTTAGATTTATATATTTGTTCGAATTTAAAAAAATTATCCATAATATTATTATATTTTAAAATTTTTATTTATTAATTTAACTATAACTAGGTTTTTAAGTTTCTTTTAGAATTATATGCAATAAAACATTGAAATGCTCTTTTTATTTACCCTTCGATTAACTCAGGGCGAACGGAAAGAGTCAATATTTTTCAAAGATTTTTATATATAAAGCTGATGCTGATTAATATAAATATATCAAAAATATTAAAAAATGGCTATTTTTGGGTGTTTTTGATATGAGATTTTGACCTGAAAATACTAATAATCGGTACTGATATCAAAATAGTGGCTATTTTTACGGCAAAACTTACGATAATAACATCTAATAAATTATCGATAATTCCCCATAGGCCAAGTATTGTAAAAAGTATTGTGTCAAAAAGTTGAACAATAACTAGCGAAAAAAAATTGCGAAAAATAAAGTGGTTATTATTAAATTTGTTTTTTAAAAATTCATATAATTTTCGGTCAATTATTTGTGCAAGTAGTGTTACAGCAATTGAGGCAATGGCTAACCTGGGCATGAATTGTAATAAAAAATTGTAGTGAGAACAGCTTATGTCGCAAATAGCTGGAGAGTAGATAGTATGTATTTGTGATGTTATAGCATATAAAATGGTTGCAAAAAAACTTGTTTTTATAGCTAATTTAGCTGTTTCTGAGCCAAAATATTCTTGTAACAAGTTTATACCTAATATGGCACCTACTGAGAATGCATCAGATGCAGTTGGCGCAAAGCCAAACAGGTTTATTTGTTTTAGTACAAATAGATTTGCCAATACGCAAAATAGTGCTATTGTTGCGATTAGCGTTTCTTTGGATATTTTTAGTGCTGCTATTGTAAATATGCTTATTATAATTATGTGAGCAAGAAATATTAGTTCATTGTGCATATGGGCCTTATTTTAATAATGGGTATTTATTAAATCCAATTAATTGGCACTCAGGTTGCGGAATAATGCCAAAATTTTCTTTTACTAATTCTTGCATTTTTCTGGCTAAATTAATTATGTCGCTGGAACTAGCTTTGCCTGAATTTACGATCATATTGGCATGTTTATGTGAAACTACAGCATCGCCAACTTTAAGTTCCCCTTTAATGCCTAATTTATCAAAATAATAGGCTACGAAGATCATTTTATTATTTGTACCAGCTATTTTTTGAGTGACTTCATTATCGTGAAAGTTTCTAAAAAAACTGCCACATGTATGTGTAATTGGATATCTTGCATTTCTGTGTCTTATTATCTCAATTGATCTGCCTTTGGCAAAAGCAGCTTGAGTATCTGTTGATTTATTAAAGAAAAAAGTAGCATTTAATAAAAAATCGTTTTTGTCTATCAATGTAGATTTGTCATATCCAAAATTAAACCATTTTTTGTCTACTAGTTTTATTTCGCCAGATTTTTTATTTATAACTTTTGCTTGAATCAAAAAGTCGCTCAAAAAATACTTAAAATAGTGAATATTTATATAAACTGAGCCACCTATTGTTCCAGGTATTCCACTAAATTCTTCTGGTCCTGTTATGTTATTATCTAAGCAATAATTTATTAGGCTTTCTATTGTGACGCCTGCGCCGGCTGTTACAAAAGCAGCTTGTGTTATTTTGCTTTCTGTGTCTAATTCTGGCAATGCGTTTGGGATATCTTCGTATTTTGTAGTGATATCTTGTAAAGCCGGTCTTATAACTAGGCCGTCAAAACCGTCATCGTTTATTAAAATATTTGCTCCGAGACCCAAAACAAATATCTCTAGGTTGTTTGTATTTGCATAATTTATGCATGCTTGAAATTCTAGTTCAGTTGTAGGTTCGGCATAAAATTTTGCAGGCCCACCAGTTTGAAACCAGTTTTTATCGAATAAAGGGATGTTTTTTTTTATAAGATTTGCTGTTTTAAACATATTATATAACTTTCAGGGTATTTTCATTGAAATTTTTATTTTTAGTATTTTTAATATTTTAACATATTTTATAAAATATGTTAAAAAAGCGTGTAAATTAAGTTTTTATTGTCAAAATTTGTTGCCAAAATAGTGTAAAATTGAGAGAATTAATAGAATGCGCAAATTATTTTTATATTGTTGCTGTATGCCGAATTTGTTAATAAATCTATAATTATAAAATTATTTCTTAATAAAAGGGTTTTTTGTGGAAAAATTGGGATGTGTTTTAGAATTGATGTTTGGTAATATTTTGTTTGGTGAGCAAGTTGGCGGTCATATTGTTCAAAAAGAGCAGCTTGAAGAATTGAATAAATTGGGATTGCAGTGTTATGTTAATAATCAAGCAGGCGATGCAATAAAGTATTTTAAACAAGCATTAAAAGTTTGTCCAAGAGCCGATATTTATAATAATTTAGGTTTGGTTTATTTAAATGATGGTGATTATGCAAAAGCTATTAATTCATTTAAAAGTGCACTTTCTGTAGATGCTTCTTATTTGCCATCTTTTTATAATTTAGGTGTAACTTTTCATTATGCAAAAGTATATGATGTTGCAGCTGAAATTTTTGAAGAAATTTTAAAGTCTTCTGATGGTCTTGAAAAAGATATTATATTAAGCGCAAATAATGATTTAGCATGTGCGTTAAATAGAAAAGGTGATGTTGCACAGGCAATAAAGATTTTGCAGGCAGCTCTTGTGATAGATGATAAATTTGTTAAAGCATATGCAAATTTAGGTAATATTTACTGTGGCAAAGGCATGTTTGAAGAAGCCAAAGCAGAATTTGATAAGGCAATAGCGATTGATGATAAATGTGCAGCTGCTTATAATGGTCTTGGCGTAATTGACGTTGAAAATGGAAAATTTGATAGTGCAGAGAAGTTTTTTGATAAGGCTTTAGAGGTAGATAGAGCTTGTACAGCTGCAGAAGTTAATAAGTCTATTTTGAAGAAATTTAGAGAAAAACAAAATTAATTTATATTTTGGTTGATGCCACTTGCTGGTATAAATTTTAACAAAAACATTAAATCTCTCGACCCCTCGAAGTTTCTCTGCATAGCTTGCGAGCATCCTGAACTTCGTGAAGGACGATTAACTAAGGGCGAACGGGGGAAAATAAATATTTTTTGAATTAACTTTATTTATACAGTGTTATGTTTTTTATAAGCAAATGGCGTTACTAGTAAAAATTATAAAATTGAGTATTAAATGTTTATTTAATATTCAATTTTTTTTGTGTCTTTTTCCCAAAGCTTAAATGCTTCAAGTGATTCTTGGTGCATTATATTTATCATTTTGACTGTGCGTTGGTCATATGGTTTGGCCATTTGCTCATAAATAAATGCGTCGTCAAAGTTTATATTAGCAGCATCTGATTTTGTATTTCCATAATAAATGGTATTTATTCTTGACCAATAAATTGCACTCAGGCACATTGGGCATGGTTCACAAGATGTATAAATTACACAGTCTGATAAATTAAAAGTATTTAAATTTTTGCATGCATTGCGTATTGCTACAATTTCTGCATGAGCAGTTGGATCATTGTTTTTTGTTACTGAGTTAGCGCCTTGGGCGATAATTATATTGTCTTTTACTATTACAGCGCCGAATGGGCCACCTGTTTTATTTTTGATATTTTCTATTGATAGTTCTATGGCGCGAGCCATAAATTTATTTGTTTCTGGCATAATATATTATTAACTCTTAAATATTTTTGTAAAATTGGTTAAAAATTTAAATATTTTACTGAAATAAGATCTTTTAGTGAATTCGGTAATATTTGAATCTTGTGAATCTTGGTCATAAAAATTTAAAAAAACTTTATCTTGTTCATAATGATTTATTGTTCTTCCACAATGTTTCATTTCACCCATAATTTTAAGAGCCCTTTTATTTTTTATTAAATATTTTTATTAAATTTTAATATTAAATATTTTATTTATTTATACAAGTTTTATTCGGTGCCATAATATCTGTCGCCAAAATCACCTAAGCCAGGAACAATAAATTTATTATTATTTAGTTTATTGTCTATGCCTGCTTGTAAAATTGTTATTTTAGGGAATTCTGCTTTTATTGCATTTATACCTTCTGTAGAATTTATTATAGAAGCAAATATTATGTTTTCTTCTGTAGCGCCAAGCTGCATAAGTATTTTTAGTGTAGCTAAACCTGTGCCGCCAGTTGCGATCATAGGATCTAATATTATAACTATTTCAGATTTATTTATTTTTGGAATGTTTTGATAATATAAATGTGCTATAGCAGTTTTTTCGTCTCTTTTTAAACCAATAACGCCAATTGATGCATTTTTAAAGTAATATAAAAATGGTTCTAGCATAGACATTCCTGATCTTAGTATAGGAATAAGCATTATTTTTGGTTTAATTTGCAAGCCTATTGTCGTTTCTATTGGCGTTTGAATAGTTATAGTTTCGGTTTCTATTATTGTGAGTGTTTCTTGGGCGATTATTCGTGATATTAAATCTGCATTTTGTCTAAAATCACTTCTTGATGTATTTTTATTGCGTAAATTTGTTAGATAAATATTTTTTATTTTTTTAAAGTCGTTTGTTTGAAACATACTTATAGTCCATTTGGTTAAAAAATTATATTTTAAATTATATTTTTAAGGTATAAAAAATACATAATAAGTGTCAATAATATATTTGTTTTAAAATCAGGGGAGTATGTTGTATGAGATTTATAGATAGAGCTGATGCAGGTGAAAAGTTGGCAGAAAAGCTTGAGAAATATAAAAATAATAAAAATGTAATTGTGATTGGATTGCCAAGAGGTGGGGTTGTTACAGCTTATGAGGTCGCAAAAGAGTTAAATTTAAAATTAGATATAATTGTTACACGAAAAATTGGTGCGCCTGGGCAGCCTGAATTAGCGCTCGGAGCTATTACGCAAGCTGGTGAGCCTGTTCTTGATCATAATTTAATAGAAATGGTTGGAGCAAGTCAGCGGGATTTGCAAGAAATAATAGCTCATGAGAGAGTTGAGTTATCAAGAAGATTAAAATTTTATAGAGCAGGGAGGCCGGAATTAGATTTATCTGGCAAAACGGCTATTTTGGTAGATGATGGTTTGGCTACAGGTGCTACAATGTTGGCGGCAATAGTTTCGGCAAAAGCTATGGGAGCTAGCAAAATAGTTGTTGCTGTGCCAGTATCGCCAATAGATACGCTAAATAAAATAAATAATTTTGTTGACGAGACTGTGTGTTTATATTCTCCAGAAATATTTTTTGGTGTTGGTGGTTTTTATGAAGGTTTTTTACAGACAGAGGACCAGGAAGTTATTGATTTGCTGGAAAATGCCCGTTATAATTAGAGCATGTTTGCCATATTTATAATAAAATTTTTAGGATGCAAAAATGAAACTGTCTTTAAGATGGATATTTGACCATATTAATGCTGATTATAAAAAATTAGATGTTGCGCAGTTAGTAGATAAATTTAATAAAATTACTGCAGAAATAGAGGGTTATGAAAAGTTTGAATTAAATTTACAAGATTTTTTTCTTGTTCAAGTAAAAGAGGCGAGTGCTAGTGGTGTTTTAGCTTTTTGTAAAGAACTTAACAAAGAAATAAGCTTGCCAGCAAGAACAGATGTGCTGGTTAATTATATTTATGTAATTAAAGAAATAAATAATAAGTATATTTGGGCGACAGTAAGTGACTTTAATTGTAAAAAAGATGGATTAGTGCCGGCGGTTTATGTGCAAGAAAATTTATTAAATGGGGATTGGAAGAAAGAATTTGAATTTAGCGACTATATTATAGAAGTTGATAATAAATCTATAACTAATAGACCTGATATGTGGGGTCATAGGGGATTTGCTAGAGAAGTCGCTGCAATTTTGGATCTTGATTTTAAGCAAGAAGATAGTTTTTTAAAAAAAATAGATGTTAAAGAGTTTGACCATTCGTCAGGCTCAGGGCGAACGGGGCAAGATGAAGTCGGTTTTTCTATAAAAGTTGAAAATCCTGAAATTGGAAAAAGGCTTGCTGGTATTTATATTCCAGAGATTATTAATAGGCCGAGCTCGCTTTGGATGGCAAGTAGGTTAATGCGAGTTGGTAGCCGGCCAATAGATTTTATAGTAGATTCAACAAATTATGTAATGCAAGATATAAGTCAGCCTATGCATGCATTTGATGTAAATAAGTTAAGTGAAAAAAACATTATTGCTAGATTGGCAAAACAGGGCGAAAAATTAGAGTTGCTTGACGGCTCGCAGTTAGAATTAACAAATAAAGATTATGTAATAACTGATGGCGAAAAACCCGTTGCGCTTGCAGGAGTAATGGGTGGAAAATATTCCGGTATAGATTCTAAAACAAATTCTATTTTTATAGAATCTGCAAATTTTGAAGCTGCAAGCATAAGAAATTCTGCTATTAGAGCTAAAAGTAGAACAGATGCTTCTGCTAGATTCGAAAAAACTTTGGATCCTAATCAAAATATTACCGGAATTTTTAGATTATTAAAGTTATTTGATAGCGAAAAAATAAATTATAAAGCAAGTGATGAAATAATATCTATTGGTAAACCAGCAAAAGAGCTTGAGATAAACTTATCACATGAATTAATTGAACGGCTTTTGGGTTCTAAGATTAAGTCTGAATTTGTAGAAAAGATTTTTGGAAAATTAGGTTTTGAATTTTCGAAAAATCTTATTAAAAAAGAAAATAGTGAATTTATTGAATATGAAGTAAAAGTTCCAACTTGTAGAAGTACAAAAGACGTGCAGATAAAAGAAGATTTGGTAGAAGAAATAGGCAGATTTTTTGGATATGAAAATACTGACTTTGTTTTGCCAAAAAAACTTACAACACCATATGACTTATCGAGTGTGCTTAGAGCTCGTAATATAAAAAAACTTTTGTCGTATGGATTAAAAATGCGAGAAGTGCGTAACTATGCTTTTTATGACGAATCGTTCTTAGCAAAATTAAATTGGGAGCCAAAAGAGTATAAAGAGGTTACAAATCCAGTTTCCGAAAATTGGAGAAGATTGGCAACATCGCTTGTGCCTCACTTAGTTAAAAATATAGATCAAAATTTTATACATCATGATAAGTTAAGTTTTTTTGAAATGGCAAGAGTTTGGAACGTTAATAATAAAGTAGAAAATGGTGTTAAAGAAAATAAGTCTTTGGCTGGAATATTTTTTGATAAAAATGGCTTAGATTTTTATACGGCTAAATCATGGATTATTCAGTTATTTGATCTTATTGGTTTTGATGATACAGGTATAAATAACTCTCATGTTAAGTGGGAAAAAGTTGATAGTGATTTCGTTCAAGAGAATTATCCATGGTATTTCGCTTGTCAAACCGCTAAGATAACTTTTGGTGATAATTTAATTGGTTATGCTGGAATGCTTGATAATGGTTTTTTTGGAAATTTGTTTGAAGGAAGTTTGTTCGCGTTTGAATTTGACGGTGAATTTTTGGTTAATTATAAACCTGTAGATAAAAAGCTTACTCAAATAAGTAAATACCCAGAAGTATCTCGTGATCTAAGTATGTTTGTATCACTTTCAATTACAGTAGATCAATTAATAAATACTATAATTAGTTGTAGCGAAAAAATAAAAAGTGCATGCTTGCTTGATTTTTTCCAAAAAGATGAATGGAAAGATAAAAAATCACTAACATTTAGATTTATTGTTCAAGATAATAATAAGACTCTAGATAAAGAAGAAGTTGATGTTATTTATGATACAGTTGTTAAAGCTTTAGCTGCAATTGGAGCAGAATTAAGATGAAAAAAAACTGTTATGTTTTTTGGTATGTGATCTTATTTTTGTTTGTTTTATTATTTGATAGAGTTACAAAGTTTTTTGCTTTGGTTAATCAATTTTCAAATTATAAAATAACAGATTTTTTGGAGTTTGATTTAGTTTATAATAGAGGCATGTCATGGGGAATGCTGGATTCTAAAAGTACATTAATATTTGTTTTAGTTAGCGCTTTTATTTGTTTAGTTACTTTAGCAATGGCTACGTATGCATATTTAAGATTTAAGGCTGGGCATAATATTTTTGGTGAAATTATTGTTATTGCGGGATCTTTATCTAATATAATAGATAGGGTTATTTATGGTGGGGTTATAGATTTTATAGTTTTTTCGTGTGATTATTTTACAAAATTAGGTAAATTGTCTTTTCCTATATTTAATTTAGCAGATACATTTATTTTTATAGGTGTATTTATTATTACTATTAATATTTGGCGAAATAATTAGAGAGTTTTTTATATTTATGATTACAGCATGTTCTAAAATTGTTTATAAAATATATGATTTTTGCTCTGGGCTTATTTATCCAAATTTTTGCTTTTATTGTAAAGATTTTTTGCAGGATAAAAGTATTTTTTGTGAGTCTTGTAAAGATAAAATAAAGCCTGTAGTAACAACAAACTTAGAAGTTACTAATAAGTATAAAGTTAAAGTTTTTTCTATTTCAGAGTATAAATACCCTGTAAAATCTTTAGTGTTGGCAAAAGGTGGTTCTGATATAGTTGCAAGTCGTAAACTTGGAGAGCTTGCGTGGGAAATGACTTATATAAAAAATGTAGACTTTGATTTTATTGTGCCTATACCTCTTCATTGGAAAAGATATGCTGAGCGTGGCTTTAATCAAGCGCAAGAAATGGCAAATATAATTTCAAAAAACAGTGGAAAACCTGTTGTTAATTTGTTGAAGCGTGTAAAAAGTACGCAAAGACAATCAGAGCTTTCGCCAGTTGGAAGGGCATTAAATGTGCATGATGCATTTTTTTTAAATTTAAAACAAGAATTGAAAAAAAATTATGAATGTAAGAAAATTTTGATAGTAGATGATCTTTTGACAACTGGCTCGACTATAAAATTTGCAACAAAAGTTTTAATTGAGCTTAAACCAGAGTCGTTTACAGCGATAGTTGCTTGTCGAGTTATATGAATTAAAAATATTTTTGTAAATTATATAATTTGTGCTAAAATTTCTCTATTGCTACATTTGGCGAGTTGTTAGTGAGTTTTGAATTGTGTTTAATGTTTTTTAACAAATTTTTTTTAAAGGATTGCCTATGAAGGGAAAGTATCTTGTATTGACGGTGTTTCCAGTTTTATTATTATTGTCTGGATGCTCATGGTTTGGTTCATCAACAAAAGATGCATCAAATGCTGCTGCAACTGATGCAAAAGTAGCAACAGAAAGTAATTTACCGGCAGGTGTTTTGGCTGTTTGGGCAGATGGCACAGCATTGCTTACAGAAAAAGAATTTAATGAATTATTTGATGCAGCAATAAAGGAGCAGCCAGAATTGCAAGGAATGGCTCCTTCATTTATGCCAATAATAAAACAAAACTTATTGAATTCATTAGTTCAATATAAAATTATAGCAAAATATATAGAAGAAAAAGGTTTAGACAAAACAAAAGAATATTTAGAAAAATTAGAGCAAATTTCAAAAGCTGTTAAACAAAAAGTTAATGTAGATTTCTTTGTAAAAGAGTTTGAGTCATCAGTATCAGAAAAAGAAAAGAAAGATTATTACGACAAAAACAAAGATCGTTTTGCGTTAGTTGCAAGAGGAGGCGTAAAAGCTTCTGGTGTTAAATTTGATAAAGAAGCAGATGCTCAAGAATTCTTGGGTAAGGTTGCAGGTAAAGTTGCAGAGTTTGATAAACTTGTGAAAGCTGATGCTAAATTAACAAAAGCAATGCAAGATTTTGCTTATGTTAATGAAGATAGCAGACAAATTGATCAAATATTGAAGAATGGAATTTTGTCAATAGCAAAGGCTCCAGTTGTAACAATAATTAAAGTTGATGATAAAAATTTCTGGGTAGTAAAAGCTACAGAAAAGAAAGCATCACAATATCGTAGCTATGAAGAGTTGAAGGATCAATTAGAAAATGCAGTTAAGCAGTCAAAGCAAGGTGAAGCTTTAATGAAGAAGCTTACTGAACTTCAACAAAAATATGGCGTAAAAGTTAAAGAAGCTATATTTGCTCCTGCACAAGATGAAAAAGCTATGCAAGCAGCATTAGCTGAAGGATCAGATTCTGAAGATGATGCAGAACAATTTGCTCAAGACGACTCACAAGAAGTTGAAAAAACAACAAAAGCTGCATAATTAAATAGAATTTAATTTGTAATAAAAATGGGAATTTACTTGAAAAAGTAAATTCCCATTTTTGTTTTTTTGGAATCTTATATTGAGTGTTTAGACGGTAAAATAAAAACTGTGATTTTCTTGATAAAATTAAGTTATAATTTTTATTGTTAAAAACAGAGGACTTGTTTTTTATAATTTGTTATAGTATTAGAAATGGTATTAGAAATAGTATTGGAAGTGGTTTTTAATAGTTTTTTAACACGAAAAAATATACTGGGTGATGAGCATGTTAAACAAAAATTTATTTATTTTACTTTTTTCTTTTGTAGTTATTGGATCTTTTGCGGCAGATAAAACTAAAAATAAGCAGCGGCCTATTGATGCGGGTATTGTTGAGGCGCCTGTAAAAGATTTAGATAAAAATTTACCAAAAGATAGTGTGCAAGATTCTGAAAATAAAGTTTTAACAGAGAAGCCAGCAGCTATAAAAGAGAATGATGAGCTTATAGAAAAAGCAGGAAAAGAGTGGGAGCTTGTAGAAAATAGCCAAAAAATTGTCAAAAATAAATTAAGCGCAGAAAAAGAAGCTAAAATTAAAAATCCAGAATTATTTTTGATAGATAAAATAGATACAGTTATTTATGGTCCAGAAGAAACATCAATAATTGCAAAATCTGATTTAGATAAAATGGGTTTGGATGGACAAAAGAGAACAAAAGATAAAATGATATTTGAGTTGCAAGTTTATCAGGATGCAAAAAAATATAATCTAATGGATGAAAAGTTAGTAGATAAGTATATAGAAGCTATTCAAACGCAGCAAAATTTGTCTCTTAACGATATAAAGAAGATGTTCTATGAGTTTGGTTATACTTATGAAGAAGGTCGTGAACAGCTGGCTATGTATAATATAATTAATCAGTTGATGGATTATAAGGTAAGATCAAAAGTTATTATTCCAGAAAAAGAGGTAAGAGCTTATTATGATGCGAATCCTGTTTATTTAGAAGAGGCATATAATTTGCAACGTATATTTGTTCCATTTGAGTCTCAAGCAGATTTGGATGAAGAAAGAATAAATATTGAATCAAAAATAAAAAATGGTGAAGCTATGCCATATGCAGATTATAGTGAGTATTTTTGGGTAGAAAAGCCAGAATTGGCAGATGATAAAAAGTTTATATCTTCTATGTTGCCAAATTCAATATCAGAACCAGTTTTGATAGAAGGCGGTTTTGAGTTGTTTAAGCTTATTGATCGTAGAGAGAGACAGTTAGCAAGTTTTGATCAGCGATACAGAGAGATTACGGATTTATTAAGAGAGCCTTTATACGATAAGCTTTTTGATGAATACAAAGAAAGTTTAATTAAAGATTCGGTAGTTGTTGAATTAGAGTAAAGATAGTGAGTTGTGCCCTACGGGGTATATAAAAAATAAATTTTTTAAAAAATTGTATACACAAATCGGGCGAAAAGTTTCGCCCGATTTTATTTGTTAAATTTTCTCTAAAATAAGCATCTATGGCTCGATTATAATTTTGAAACAGCTGCTGCAAAATTGGGCTATTTTTTGCTAGTTTTTTTCGAGACTTTTTTAATAGTCGCTATTTTTGTGCGTTTTACGGTAGTTTTTTTGATGATTTTTGTGGTGGTTTTCGCTTTATTTTTTTTAGTCGCAGCTTTTACTTTTTTCACACTTTTTTTTGCAGCCATTTTAACAGCTTTTTTAGCTGCAACTTTTACAGGTTTTTTTATGGTTTTTTTTAGTGTACTTTTAGTTTTTAGTAGAATTTTTACAGGTTCGACAGGGAGTGTCTCAAGACTAACTGGTGTCTTTTTAAGTTCTGCTTCTATGTCTGCAATAGATGGTAATTTGCCCTTTAATTCTTTTGGCAGAGACTCAACAAGCTTAGTTGTATAGCTAGATATGCCAATAGGTTTATTTATATCTCTTAAAGCATATTCAGCCATAAAATTATCTTTTGATCTGCAAAGTAGTAGACCAATTGTTGGTAGGTCGGTAGGATGTTTTACTAAGCTGTCTACGGCAGAAAGATATAAATTTATTTGACCAATGTCTCTGGCGTCAAATTCTTCTGCCTTTAGTTCAACAACAATAAAGCATCTTAATTTTAGATGATAAAAAAGCATGTCTATATATAGGTCTTTATTTCCAACCTCAAGGTGATATTGTCTTCCAATAAATGCAAATCCTTGTCCTAATTCGAGTAAGAATTTTTGAATATGAGCTACTAAACCATTTTCAATTTCTTTTTCTCTGGCTTCTTTATCTATAGTTAAGAAATCAAAATTATATGGATCTTTTAGTATTTGTTGTGCTAAATCTGAATCTGGATTTGGTAGCGTTTGTTTAAAATTTGTTATAGCTTTTCCCTGCCTTTTGTACAGGTCTGATTCTATCCACATTGACAATACGCTTCTACTCCAGCCATTTTCTATAGTTTGTTGTGCGTACCAAAGTCTCTGGTTAGCATCTTGGGCTTTTTCTAGTATCACGATATTGTGCCCCCATGGAATATTTGCGATGGTTTTTGCGGTATTCTCATTTGAATATGTTTCTGAAAACTTTCGCATGTATCTTAGATTTCTTAGAGAAAATCCAGAAATACCAGGGAAAGAATTTCCTAGATCGTGAGCAATAGTTTCTACAGCTTTTGTTCCCCAGCCTTCAGTTTCAATTTTTTCTGATAGATTTCTACCAATTCGCCAATATAATAAAGTTAACTCTTTGGACACAGCCATAGCTGTTTTTAGCTGTGTTTGTTCTATGTCTTTTTTGATTTGCTCTAAAAACTGAGCATATTTTTTTGGTTCGATTATATTATTTTTTTTTGTAATTTTTTTCATACACTTTCTTTCATTTTTTTATTAATTTAATTTTTATTTAGGTGTAAAATTTAATATTTGCATTTCTCGAAAACATCGATCTATTGAGCATAATAATTTTGCAACAGCTGTTGCAAAATTAGAGCTTTTTGTTGTATCGCATTATTATGAGATGCTTTTCGCGTGTATTTCAAGCGTCTATATTTTTGATGGTTTTTTAATATATGCTCTGGGCCAATAAAATGGCTTATTTTTGCAATTGTCCTGCAGCTGTGGGATAATTGTATTTTTTATCGCTTATTTTATACGAGCTTAGATTGTTTTATCATTTTTTTTAAGCATTTCATAAAAAATTATTTTATTTGTTTACGAGATCGCAATTGTTGTTATTTTTCAGTAATTTTTATTATTTTATTTTGTTTCACTCTTCTATTTGATTAATTTTAGATTCTTCGAATAAAACTAGCGCTTTATCGACAAGTTCCTGTTTTCTATTTTTTAAATCAGGCTTGGTATCTAAATATGCGCCTATAAGTGTTTCGAAATCCATTGATATTTTAAGATCAGAGCGTCTTTCTCGCACTTGATTTTCGCGTATTGGGATTATGCCTACTAAGTGCATTGCTGGTTCACATTTTTTTTGTATAATTTGCAGATCTATTTTGTCTTTTTCGTTTTCTGGTACATGATACAAAATTTTTATTATTGCACCATTAAGATCATGTTTATCAAGCTCTTCAAGTATTTGTGTTGTCTGATCTTTGTTTGCTTGCAACTTCACTTCGATTTGTATTAAGTTGCGAGTTGGTGTTTTTATAAATTCAAAATTTGTTTTATTTTCGAGATTAATATCCGGCGTATTATTTATTGTTACTAAACAAAAGCCTTTTTGCTCTTTGCGTTCACCAAAATCTATGCGTTCAATTGATCCTGGGTAAATAATAGCAGGATAGCCATTTGGATTTAAATTTTGGTATCTGTGCAAGTGTCCAAGTGCAACATAATCAAAAGGTTTGATAGCCAGTTGTGAGGGTAAAAAAGTTGGATCAGAGCCGAATATTGCGCGCTTTTCTGATCCAGAAAACAAGCCGGAACTTACAGTTAAGTGCCCGGCGAGAATAGCTGGGATTTGTGGATTGAGTTGATTTGCAAAACTAGCTATTATTTCGCTTACAGTGCTAGAAATATAATCAGTTATGTCTGAGTAGGATTTTGTAGTATGTTTCTCTGAAATTGATAAATTGTTGCGTGTAGGCCAAGGGATTCCAACTATTTGAACAGGGCCATTTTTTGTAGTTAAATTTAATATTTTTGGTTTTGATATTACATGAAAGCCGTCTATTGGCAGGTTGCTAAACAAGTCTAGAGAGTGAACTTTACCAAAACTCGCGGGATTATCATGATTTCCAACTATTATAATTACAGGAATATTTGCTTTATATAATTTTATTAGGGCGCTAAATAATAATTTTTGCTGAGTTGGTGTCGGGTTTGTTGTTTTGTAAGCATCACCACAAAATAGAAAAAAATCTACGTTTTGTTCTATAGAATAATTTACACAGAAGCTTAGAGCATTATTAAAATCAAGCAATCTAGAATGTATGCCAGTTTCTGGATCGATTTTTCCATAATTTTCCATTCCAAAATGTATATCTGCTGTGTGTGTAAACTTAATCATATATATAAACCTAAACTTAACTAAATTTTAAAAATATTTATATAGTGTTTTAGTGTGAAAAAATAATAATAAACTGTTATTATTGATAAAAAATCTTTTAATAGCATAGAATATAATAGCATTATTAATGGTTTTTTTGAAACTCTATTTATATTGGAGATAGCATGAGAAATAGTATTATTTTTTATTTATTTTTTATATTTTTATTTGTTTTTTCTTTAAATTTATCTTGTATGAGCAGTTTTGATAGTTTTAATAATTTTGATAGCTTTAACTTTGATGATGCAAAAATTTTAGAGTCATTAAAAAAAGATAACACATCAAAAAAAAGAGATGTTTTTATTGATATAATATATAAAAAAGATGATTTTTGGCATGAGCCAGTAATAATTAATGCTTGTGGAAAAAATTTTGAAAGTGGAGAAGATTTGGATAGTTTTTTTAGTATTAAAAAATTAGGATTAAATAAGCATATTATTAATGTAAGTTGTTATAATGAAAAAGAAAATTTAAAAATAAGTGATATTAAAAAATGTAGAATACAGCCATTTAATGAGCCAATGTATTACGTAGAAAATAATAATTTAGAACAATATTCTAAAAGCGTTCCTAGTGATTCTAATATTGATAATTTAAAAAGTTGCGACTTGGATAATAATCTTGTTACAAGTAATAATGTTGCTGGAGGTAAAAAAAGTATATTTTTAATGGAAATATCTAGTAATACCGTTAGGATTATGAAAAAGAGTAATTCT
The DNA here is from genome assembly GCA_000989195.1 of candidate division TM6 bacterium GW2011_GWF2_30_66. Taxonomy (GTDB): domain Bacteria; phylum Babelota; class Babeliae; order Babelales; family Vermiphilaceae; genus GWF2-30-66. The sequence continues at coordinate 982 of LBOA01000022.1, read as the reverse complement.
AAGTGTGTATTTTCTATTAAGGTTGATGGTGATATAGATAAGATTGGAGCAAAAATATATTTTGATAGTAATTTAAGTGTAAATAAAAATTTTTATGGCATAGAGTATGTTTTTTTAAGTTATTTTAATAGTATAGATAATAATTATTGTGTTTATTTGTGTGATAAAGATTCTAAGATTATATTTAAAGAAAATATACAAGAAAAAATATGTTTTTATGAAGTTTTTACATATGGATCATGTAAGCTTATAGCTCTTATTTTTAATAAAAATGCAATGCTTTTTGATTTAAATACTGGCAAAAAAATTGAAGAGATATGTTGCGAAGATAAGATAACCAATTTCTCTGTAAATGGTTGTAATAAGGGGATATTTTTTTCAGCAAATAAATATTTTAAAATAATTAACAATAAAAATAAAGGATGTATTTATAATTTTAGAGATAAAATTATTTCAGGTTTAATTTTTTCTAAATATTCAGTTTTTAGTTCAATTACTGGTAATTCGTGTTTTATTAATTTTCTAAATATAAAGTTAAATAAAATTATCGGTTCTTTTAAGTCTAGTTTTGGGGATACATTTAGTTTACATAATAACTGTATAAATGAAAAATCAAAACAATTATATTGTCATACAGTTGATAAGATGAATAAAGCTTTAAAAATATATATGATTCAGGGTGCTTTTGTTGAAAAAGTTTTTGATAAAGATTTTTCTGAGCCTTTATGTGATGTTAACATAGATTTAGATAGGTCTGAGCCTGTTTGTGTAAAATTATTAACTTCAGGATCAAAAAGTTTTAATTTTTTGGCTAAAAAATTAAAACATGAAATGACAAATTAAGCATAATATTATAAAACAAAATCTAAATAATAAATATTATCGAGACTGTATAATATTTTGTGTAAATGGGAAAATGTAGTAAACTAAGCAAAAAACAAATAGTTTATTAAAAAAACGCCTCCGCGGCCGGCGGGGGCCG
>LBOA01000021.1 GCA_000989195.1 candidate division TM6 bacterium GW2011_GWF2_30_66 | reverse complement strand
TGCTGCATAAAGGCCGCCTTTCATTTTTCATTGGTTTGTAATATGTTTGGCGGCTTTTATTATATCACAATTTTTCCCACATGTATCTGAGCCAGAACAATAGCATGAATTTAAAAAATTTGTCTCAATTGTACTTTAAATCTACAATATTTGAACCCAAATTAGCAACTTTAATTCACTTTTTATATTGTACACGCTGCTGTATTTTGAGTGATAAAATAAATGGTATTCGATAGGCTTAGCTACAAAAATAATCATATATCTAGTAAAACCAAGCAAATTTTTGGCAATATAAAAGCAATATATGTTATTAAAAATAATTTACTCAAGTTGCCATATATAATTAGTTAAATTTAGGAGAATTACATGAAGCTAAAATCTTTACTTTTATTTGTGCTTATAACAAATAATATCTTTTCACTTATAGCCGCAGAAACAAAAATAGTACAGAACTCTCATCTATCAGGCTCCTGGTACCCCAACGATAAAACAGAGTTAAAAAAAGATTTAGACTATTATTTTTCTTTAGCAGCCAAATATTTCAAAATTAATGATGACAGCGAAAATATCTCTGCGCTTATTGTCCCGCATGCCGGGCACTATTTTTCAGGACTGTGTGCCGCTACTGCCTATCAGACAATAAAAAAATCTTCTTTTGATCGCGTTATTATTATTGGCCCATCTCACCATGCAAATTTTAACGGCATAGCATTACCAGATTATGCTATCTACAGAACACCCACAGGAGATATTCCTGTTGACAAAGACGCCGTCTCAAAGCTCTCAAGCAAAAATTCTTTGTTTAAAGTTATCCCAGGCGCGCATCAAAAAGAACATTCTATAGAAATACAGCTGCCATTTTTGCAATCATGTCTTGATAATTTTTCAATTATCCCTCTAATTGTTGGCAACTTGCAAGCGCAAGATTTCAAAATAATTGCGCAAACTATAAGCGAATTACTTAATAGCGAATCTCTTAGTGAAACAAAAAAAACACTTATTGTTATAAGCTCTGATTTTATACATTACGGAGATAGATTCGGCTATACGCCAGCTTTCGATAATGTCGCAAAGTTCGACAATCTTGCAATACGCGCAATACTTGATAAATCTTACACAGAATTTGATGCAATAATCAAAAAAACAAAAGCCACAATTTGTGGCACAGACCCTATAAAAATTCTCTTAAAAATTATAGAAATTGGAGCACTTGGGCAAATAGAGTGTCAAGTTACAAGCTATTATAATTCTGCGCAAATAGAAGAAAGCCGAAACGACAAACAAATTGTAACGCAAAGCAAAAAGCAAGGCGACAAACTAGACGAAAATCAAGAGATAAAGCAAAGTAAAAATCAAGACTCAAAACAAAACACTAAGCTAGACAATAAGCAAAGTGCAAAGCAAATAGACGTTTCAAAATTATCACAAATAATTAAAACAGAAAATTCTGTTAGTTATGCCGGCTTAGTATTTAAATCAAAAATGGCACTTAAAGAAGAGCGTACACTGCTAAATCTCGCCCGCAATTCTATTACAAACAAGCTATTCCCAGACAAAAATTTAAAAAAAGATTTTGAAATAACAGATAATCTTAGAAAAAAAAGTGGAGCATTTGTAACTCTCAAAACAAAAGATGGGAATTTAAGAGGCTGCATAGGCAGGATCACTTCAGACGAGCCAATTTACAAGTCAATTCCAGAAATTGCCCTATCGTCAGCTTTCCAAGATTCTCGTTTTGAGCCATTAACAAAAAGTGAACTCGAAAAAATTTCTATTTCTATAACAGTTCTCACACCACCCCATACTGTAAATAGCTATAAAGATATAATTATTGGCAAACATGGTATTATTCTAGAAAAAACTGTAAATGGTTTAACAAGAAGTGCTGTATTTTTACCACAGGTTGCCACAGAACAGGGCTGGGACCTTGCAGAAACTTTAGAGAATTTAAGTGAAAAAGCTGGGCTGCAAAAAGATGCCTGGAAGAGTGGGTGCCAATTTAAAGTTTTCGAGGGATTTGAATTTGGCGAGTAATATTTTTTATGCCCTATATTCTTTATGCCCGCGGAGCGGGCATATCTCACACTCCCGACCCTACTACGCTAAAGCTATGAAGGGCATGAAGGAGCATAAAAAATATAAAAACACTTAAATTAACCACAACTATTTACTCCTGCATAAAAAGTGTATAATGCTCAAGTGAATTATTCTCTTGAGTAATTTATAAATAAAACCGATAAATTTTATTGGAGCAAATTATGAACGACATTACCATAAAAAATGATCTCGTAATTCCATATCATGAATTGGAAATAACCACGAGTAAATCTGGTGGGCCAGGGGGCCAACACGTAAATAAAACGGAAACTCGCATTACGATTCGCTGGAATGTAAAAGAAACGGCTGCTTTTCCAGAATCTCTAAAAGAGCGATTATTAAAAAATCTTGAATCACGCTTAACTGCAGATGGAGATCTCATAATTCACAACAGTGAATCGCGATCTCAGCTACAAAACAAAAATAATGCGCTTGAACACCTGGCAGCAATAATTCGCAAAGCACTTCTCGCGCCCAAAAAGCGTATAAAAACAACGATTCCAAAAAAAGAAAAAGAAAAACGTTTGCAAGAAAAAAGGCAACGAGGAGATGTAAAAAAAGGACGTCGCAAAAATATTGATGAATAATTTGCCAAATTCGTTAATAATCATGGCGAAGCTGTCCTTAAATGCAATAATTCTTGACGAATGAAAATAATTTCTGACTCCACATTAACTCTATAATTTTTTCATTAAAAGCATCTTTGCCATTATATCTAATGAAATCATTTTTGCCTAAGCCTTCAATATTATTAATTTTCGTCCTCAACAGCACCATACCGTTTCCTAGTTTTCTGCATTTTATCGAATTGTTCACTAAAAATTTTCTTCGTAATAACAATTTTTAAGATCTCATCCGACGAAGTGTCTTTATACGCCAAATCAAAAGCATCATCGAAAGTATTTTTTAGCAAGCCATTAAGGCTAAAAATATTAAAATTGTTAGTTTTATCTGCTATCTCTACTAAGTCAAGAGAGTCATAATTCAAATTTGCTCTACCTTCGTTTAAATTTTTCTTCTTTCTAGCTAGTGTATATTCTATAATTTGTCTTCTACTATTTTTATCTGGAAGTTGAACTTCTATTTTTTTGCAAATTTGATAATTCACAAATCTTTGATCTAAACTACCAACTTTCTTATCCGTTATAAAAATAAAAAGAATATTTTCACAACCTATAACTCCACATAGCCAATCTAGAGATTTTATTCTCAAATTCCCAAAATCTTCTAATGCAATAATATAAGGTTTTCCACTTTTAATTAATGGCAAAATTATTTCTTTTAAATTTATAAAATCAGAATCTTCATACGAATTGCCAAGCATGCTCGTCCTAATAGAAACAAGCTCTATACCAATGCGTTTTGCAATCATGCGGACCGTTTCGGTTTTTCCAGTCCCTGTTTTACCTTGCAAGAGCACACTCTTTACAAGCGACTTCCTATCATTCTTAGCTACCCCTAACTTGTAGTCTTCTATAAAAACTTTTACCTCATTCGGGCTAGTTTTATAAACTACCGCTTCAAGATCATCAGATATTTTTGTTTCACAAAATATAAACAAATCCCTGGGTCTCAGTTCATTTTTTGAAGAAGCAAGAAAATTTTTACCTTCCTCTGTTTTTGAAAATTCTGCAAAAGTTGTTTTAGTATGATCATATGGGTACGTTCTACACCAACGACCAGTTTCAGGGTTGAATTTTTCGGAAATAGTTATTTTTTTCATAGAATAAGAGTTGAAACAAAGAAATATTATTAAAACTGCAAACAATAAACCATTTTTTGAAATTTTATTCGACATTGATTATTCCCTTACAAAATATACTCACATAATTTAATACAATTTTATAGAAGATAGTATCATTTATGCATAATCCTGGCTAGATAAATTTTTCATATAATATTTTATTGATTGACTTAGTTGACTTGGCATTTTAGGAATAGCCAGATTAGTCAATAATGAGCAATAAAAAACCTATAAAAGTAAAACCCTGATTTCTCAAGCTCTTTACTACCATAATCTTCTTTTCGAAAAAGCTATTCCGGATTGAGTCCTTAAACATCTCTCAAATTCTCTAGCTTTTTACTTTTGCGAAAAACATAAATGCACAACCAGTTCAAATGGCCTATATTTTGCTGTATAAGTCGAGCCACCCTCATTGTGTTTTTGAAATCTTTCTTCTAAATTGGTTGTATAACCAACATATAGCATTTCAGGAAATTGTATCGATTTTACAAGGCATACGTAAAGCATAATTATTTTTACCACTCAAAATTTTTGCTGTCTCAATTATTACTATAAATTTAGACTCTTGCCCACTAAAAGAGGTTTTTGGTCTAATCTAACGCACTAACTGTCCACTGATCTGAACCTGGAGCTGGTGGGGTGAAAAAATAGCCCCCACAATTTTTTGTATTAATATCAAGAGGTTGAGAATTTAGGATGTGCAGCAATGCCCAATATACAGGTTTATGAGCTACGACCAATAGGTGCCTTTCATCGGGGCTAATTTCTAGAGCGAAATTAAGACCAGCAGATATTCGCGATACAAAAACAGACCAAGATTCAGCACCTTCGATATCACCGCCAATTCTCCAATTTTCAACCAAATTATCAATCGAAGCTCCAGAAATAAGTTCTGCTTTATTTAGCCCCTCCAAAATTCCTAAATAATTTTGTTTTAGTTCCTCAACAACAGTAATTGGTTTATTTATATTTGCGGCAATAATTTCTGATGTTTGCAATGCCCTTTTCAATGGACTAGAAACAATATGTGATATCTCAAGATTCGCAATCTTTTGGGCAACAACTTTAGCTTGTTCAAGGCCAACTTCATTTAATGGGATATCAATTTGGCCCATTATTTTATTCTCTATATTCCAATCGGTTTGACCATGACGAATAAAATAGAATGGTATATGAGGTATTTTAATTATTTTTTCCACTTATAATCCTTCTTCATTTTTGATAGTTTAAAACATAATCTAATAACATTATTTTTTTTCAAACTACGACTTCTAATTTTTCCACCATCAAAAAGCTATTTTATCTAAAATTTATGGTAACATATTAAATATTTAATAGTTAAGCTTAAATATTCTCTAGCCAATTTTTTGCTTGTTTGTGCGATTTAAGCCTGACAAAAGTTTTATCTTTGTAAAATAGGCCCTTCTTGCATCGCCAACGAAGCATCAAGTACTTCATGATGTAACTTTTTGCATTTCCAATAAACTTTATATGCATGCGCATGTAATCTTGAAGAAATCACTTGATACTGCCCATCAACAAATACAATGGCACAGTAATCATCTATCGCTAAGGCAACTCCAGATGTTTTTTGCATCATTATTTTTAAGGACGCCCGCCGGCCTTTATCATATTTTTTAGAATGATAATGCGGGCAAAGCAATGCATCAATTAACCCAAGTCCTGTTACCTTTATCAATGGCGCATTAGGATTTTTAAAGCGTCTTGAATCAGAATTTCCACATCTAAACCAGCATATTGCTCCCGCGCTAAGACCACATAGAACAATGTTTTTTTTGGAAGCAATTTTTAATATTTTATCAATGCCCAACTTGCGCCATAACTTCATCATCATCAACGTATTTCCACCGCCAACATAGATGATGTCCGAGCTTAAGATCTTTTCAGTTGTGTCTTGAAGATCAAAATTCTTATTCAACAAATACAAAATATCGACACTACAATTAAGAACTTTTCCATAATAATTTATAAAGTCATCAACATATTCTGGAGAGTCTGAGCTTGCTGTAGGAACAAAAAGAACACGAGGTCTTTTCTTGCCCGTTAAAGCAATTATTCGCTCGTCTATTGCACGTGTTTCTTGCTTGCTTATTTCGCCACCACCTATCGCGACTATTGCGCCCATGTTAATTCCCCAACCTCCGAATACTTTTTACTTTTCCCATCCAACAACTCAGACGGCTTGCCCTTAAGATATTTATCAAAAAAGCTACCCAGATATGCATTAACAATTTCTGTTGCCCTAAAGCCATCAATATCTCCTACCCCAAAACCGCCAAATAAACCTCTTCTCATTAAAGATCGTAACAATGGCGCTGCTTCTTTAAATAACGTGAGTTCGATCTAAGAAAAACTTCACAAAATCTTTGAAATATTATAACTTTTCCCTAATTTAGTAATTTAGCAAAAACACAAAAAGGGAAAAGTTGTGATCACTGAAATATTCTACCATACAGATAATTTTTGCAAAGAATATGAGATAAAAAATAAAAATATTTTGACCAATGGGGACAATAAAAGAGAAAGAGCGTTTTCTTTATCTCTTGGCGAAGTTATGACCATATGCATTTATTACCATTATTCTGGATTTAAAACATTTAAAGATTATTATTTGAAATGCGTAAAAACAGAATTAAAGACCTGCTTTAATCAGGACTTTAACAAAAGTTTGATTTAGTGAATTAATGAGCAATTAGAGATAGATCTTTGAAATATTTTGAGGCAATTTTACGACAGGATCAGCGCAATACATAAAGCCAATTGATGAAAACGTTGACATAATCAATGAAAAAGGCTTTCCTAATTTTGTTACAATGTTATCGAAATAACAAAAAAAAAGGAAAGCCTGAATTCATGTTACAAAGTGTAAATAATTTTTTAAAAAAAGTAAATCCAAAAGCGAGAATTTATATTATTGGTTTGTTATTATCAAATGACCGCAAAAATTGTGCAAACATGGCAAGAATAACAGGAATAAAGGATAGAGAGTTTTATGCTAGAAAATGCTGGCAGCACCATTAAGTAAAATTATAAAATTACGCATATAATGTCCTTTATTTAGTCCACTCTTTAATGTATTCGTGTTTTTTAGAGCTGGGATTAAGCCTTAGTATAGAAATTTTATTAACCACAAGCTCAGACTCTTTAGATAGATTTTTTTTAACAAGCTCAGAAATTTGTTCTTTTATTTCTTTTTTTATTCGATCTATTATATTTTTTGTACTTGTTTCATCAGCTATATATTTTATACGATCTTTTATTGATTGTAATCTAATGCGCCCTAATCCCATATGAGGCAAAAAGGGAAATTTTTCACTCTTTTGCACGCTATACAATGGTGTTTTTTCTTTTTTTATATATTGATCATTTAATTTATTTAGTTCTTTTTGAATTTTCAGATTAATATTTTTCAATTCTTTATTTCGATCATCTACTATAAAAACAAGTTCATCTTGTTGGTCACCAAAAAATTGAAGATCTGCTGTTGCAAAAATATGTTTTGGCAACATAGCAATTAGACTAATATCATCTAATGAAGAAAATAATACAGGTTCTTCTGATTTATTAAATTCATTCAAATAATAAATGGTGATTCTTTGTAACTCTTTTGGCAGAAAAAAATTAAAATCATCGTTTTGATCTAAAGAAAGTTCTTTTTTTATTATATCATTAATAATTTTTCCAGATTCGGATATTATACTTTCAACACTTTTTGAATTTGAAATAACTTGTATAAGAAGAGTTTCTTTTTCTTTACCATGTGACCTACTATTAAATATACAACCGGAAAGTAGAGTTACACATCCAAGTAATAAAAATTTTTTATTTACACTTCCTATTGTTAACATTGCGATCCTTTACTCGTTAAACTTAATTTTATTCCACAAACCTATAACATGCTAATTTAATTATTTAAAATTTATCTCTTACACCTATTGAGCTGCAACCTTTAATGCTATTTCAAAAAACTCCTCTAGAGCCTTTCCATATTAACTCCCGCTATCTTTATTTTTTAAATACTAAATTTGCCCTTGGATTTTGGGCAATAAGGTAACGACAAAGCTGAGAAAAATGTAACTCAGCAGATCCAGACATAAATGTTGCTACCATATTTCCCTTTGGGTCTATTAAATAAGATAAAAATTCATTATAATAGCTCCATGGTTCATTGAAAAGTTCTGGAATTAAGCACTTACTGTCACTGAGCAAGCAATAATCAAAATCTCTATATTCTTTAAATTGCGCTAATTCTTTTACACTATCAGTACTTACACAAAGAATTTCAACATCCTGCTGTTTTAGCCATGGACATATAATATCCAATAAATGCAAAAACTTTTGATATTCTGATAAATTATTTATTTTATTAGCAAAGGCTAGCAAACACCATTTACTACGATAATCACTAAGCCTTATAGGCTTTCCCTCATGATTCAACAATTCAAAATCCGGTACTGGCGAACGATAAACTTCTGCTTTAATAGATGTCTGTTTTGGTTTAATATTATTTTTATTAGATATATCTTTAGAATTAATAGCATGAATAACCATCTGAGCAATAAGATCGCCAATGGTTCCAGTATTAAGAACTTTTACTACTACTCCATTTTTATCAAGAATAAACGTTGTATTAGCAATTGAAAATATATCATCACAATTTGTACAATATTTTTTTGAAATTTTACGATCACGATCTAAAAGTATTGGAAATGGAATAATATTAGATTCTGCAAGATCATACATTATTGGCTCCGTGCTAACACAAATAAGCACAATATTTTTCTCTTTAAGCCAATTATAAATATTTGAAAGATAATTAATCAATAAGCATCGCTTACCAATCATACAACTTTTTATAAAACAAATTACACATTCCTTTCCTATATAATCACTAACTTTATAAGATATTCCACTAATATCAGACAATTCAAAATCAATTTTTTCTTCTAGAAAATAATACGGCGTAGTTCGAATATTATCTCCTGAAATTGGTTGCGAAAAAATATAAATAGAATTTATCAAACAAAAAGTAATCATAAAATATGGAACTATTTTTTTCTTTTTTATCACCACGAAACGCCCCTATATAAATAATATTTTAAGGTAAAATTTTACTTAAGAACCTCACTCAAATATTCATTAATATTTTTTTCTCTGCTCGAAAAATTTATACCAACAAAAATAATTTTTTTTAATTTATCAAGATAACGCTCAAAGTATTTTTTTTCTTTTATTTGATCTATAGCAATTTTAGCTGTTTTGTCTAATTTAAATTCTATAATATAAATTAGATCTCTAGTTTCAATAGTTGCATCAATACGGCCTATATTAGTATTTATTTCAACATCAATAGTTGTACCAATCATCATCAAAACAGTATAAAAAATTGATTGAAAATATTTTTCTTGATTAACTTGAATAGTATTTGGGATTTTTGCATAAACACGCTTTATTTCTTCAATTAATTTATTAATATCACAAGAACGAATAGCTTCTTGTATATTGTCAACCAAAGCATTTACATCTGTCAATGACCACTCTGTCAAATATGCTAAAATTTGAGTCGATGCAGTTTCAGCAACCTCTTTATTTGGGTACCCTATCACATATTTTTGAGTAATTTGATTATATGACTTAATAGTAAGATACCCTGTTTGAAAAAGTATCGTAATCAAAGGAATATGGAAAATATCAATAGTAGAAAGATCATTCTGATCTACCGTTAATCCATCAATTGGCAATGCAGCATAATGACTTATTTTAATTAAATCCAACAAAGCTTGCGGGGTTGCCGTTTCAGACCAGTAATTTTTATATTCAACTCTATCAATAAAATTTATTATAGAATACGGACTATAAATACAAGTCAATTTACTTTCATCAAAATTTGGCAATTTATATGGCATATCACTCCAAAAACGATATCCATTATACCATACGCGAAGTGATTCTCTAAGATCATCCAAAGAAATTTTTTTTAGAAATGCTATTCTTTCAAGATGCTCCCTAAAATAAAAACTAATTTCGTTTTGTGTATACCCAACAAGATGCGCATATCTAGGATCCATAGAAATATCATTAAACTGATTCATTCCTGAAAAAATACTTGCTTTTGAGAACCTACTAACCCCTGTTACAAAAACAAATTTTAAATTTTCATCAAGACCTTTAATATAAACATAAAAATTTTTTAATACGTCTTGAAGTTCTTTTGCTTTTTTAATATCATCCAAATGATTTATTATTGGATTATCATATTCATCAATAATTATAACAACATTTTGTTTATATTTTTCTTTTAATGAAACAACAACCTCTTCTAGCATTGCTCCTGGAGTAGTTTGAAGAATTTTGCCCAATTTATATAATTTTGCAATTTTGCCAATAGAAAGCATAAGACTATTTTGCAGAGCCTCAGGGGTAACAGACGATGTCATAGATAAATCTAAATGAATTACAGGGTATTCCTGCCAATCATATTGAGATTGAGTATCTATCCACAATCCCTTAAAAAGCTCGCGATTCCCAGAAAAAAGTTCTTTTAGAGTTGAGCATAAAAGTGATTTTCCAAAACGACGTGGTCTGGCAAAAAAAACACAATTTCCTTGAATAAGCTCATAAATATGCTCCGTTTTATCAACATAAACACAGCCGCCATTTATAACCTTCGAAAATGTCTGCAAACCAAGTGAAAGTTTTTTCATAATCGCACAACCCTTCTTATAAATTTTTCAAGTAAGCCATAAAAATTACCCTAGGTCTAATCTTTATTTATAAATTCACTTCATTAAAACAATATAACTTATATTTTTGTAATACTTCAACAAGAATTTTATATAAATAATTAAAACAAATTTTCGCTAATCTAACGAAATAACTTGTATCCCATTTTTTATTAAAAGCGCTGCAAAGATACCATTACCAATAACAAGATTTTGGCCTGTTTGATCATAAATTTTACCATAACCACACGTTGGGCTTTTGGACTTAAGATAAGCGCAAGTTACATTATTTTCTATCGCAATCTCCAGAGCCTTTTGCGCCCCATTTAGATAACTTTGGGTATAATCTTTACCGTCAGCACCAATAACTTTTGCCGTCCCATTTATTACACTACCCCCATCGCCACCATGAATATTGCATGCACACCTTGGCACTGGCTGACCAGCCAATAATTCTGGACACACGCAAATAATTTCTGACTCGCGCATTAGCTCAAGAATTTTTTCATTAAAAGCATCTTTGCCGTTATAGCGACATTTTACACCGGCAAGACATGCGCTAACTAAAATTTTATTTTTGTTCATAATTAATGTTATTTATCTGTATTAGAAATAATACACTTTTTTATAATCTCAGAAACCTCATCCGCCAGCCGCCTAGTCTCTCCCAGAGCTCCAGTATCAGCAATCCTAATAATACATTCCTTCATATTTGACCTATCTAAATTCTTTCTCTTTCCTAAATGATCGATTTCTAAACCAGCTTCTTTAATGCCCAAAACTTCTGTTAACGATCCAAAATCTCCATGGGCAAGTTTATTCCTTGCTTTTCTAAAATATTTAATTCTTTCTGATTCTATATTAAAAACATTAATTAATGCAGACTCAAGTACACTTAACTTGCATTCTATAATTGACTCAACTTTTGATTGTTTTGAATTTTCTTGTTTTTTATTTTCTTTTGAAACAGACAATTCATTTTTTACGTCTTCTGATATTTCTCCTAATAGACGCATTAAAATTTCTGCTGTTACAACAGCGCCTAAAGTTTCGCCTAACTTAACTTTGGAATTTTCTAATTGATTAATAATTGGAAGAATCTCATTTAAAGTCATTTTTCATTGCCCTTTATTATTCATAGTTTCGGTACAAGTTCCATTATTAGACAAATTATAACCTGTATTAAATTTACAAAAATTACATAAATAATCTGAAAGCATACTTTCTATGTTATCTTTATCGTTAAAATTTATACGTAGCAAATTATACCCATTTTCAATAGCCCAGGAATTTTTACGTTGATCATTCGACTTGAGATTATTAAACGATTCATCGCCACCCCAAAATTTATTTGGCTTAAAGTGTTGCTCACCGTCAAATTCAATAAGAACATTCAAATCTGTTAAAAAAAAATCAAACCGTAAATGCTTATTTCCTCGTTTGTGCGACCTAAGATCAGAGAATGTTTTTTCACGCATAAAAGATATGCTATTTTTACCTAACCAAGCTTCTATACGCTTAACACCGCGAGAATTTAACTGGTCTACGCAAAGAGGACAACCAATTCCGGCCATATGATTCCACGCAACCTGTTCAAAAAGACCATGTTCTGGACAAATTATTGTTATTTTTGCTTTAGCTATTGTATATATAGATTGCTTGTAATTGTATTTTCCTCTATGAACCTCTTGTGCTCTCAATATAAATTTTTCAGTATCCATATCTCTATTTACGCATGTTGGGCATCCATGCCCAGCACCACAATGTTTATCCGGTCTCTGAAGAAATGGCCCGTGCAAAGTGCAAATAATTGTCAATGACGTGCTACTACCTTTATAAATTGCTTTAGAATAATCATATTTTTCACCATGAATCATTTTAGCTTTTTCAATAAAGACCTCAAGTGAATCCATATTATTTTTTGCGCATTTTTCAATACCACACTTGGGACATCCTCTACCAGAAATATGCCCACTAGGCGCCTGTGAAAAAAAACCATGTTGCAAACATATAATAGTTACATGCCGATGCGTTGAAACATATATTGTTTTTGAATAATCATATTTACCACCATGAACTGCCATTGCTTGTTCAATAAATTTATTTTTTCCAGTTGACTGCTTTTCAGCCATACTTTCCGTACCACACCTTGAACAGCCTTGCCCGCGTAATAAACAATTTGGTGCAATTAAGAATGAGCCATGCTTCTTACAAATAATTTCCAATTTTAATGATGAGCCAACATATTTAGCTTTAGAATAGTCATACTTAGAACCATGTACATCATTTACTCTACTTAAGAATTCTTGAGCTGCTTTTTGCCTTTTCGCCTCACCCCTTTGTATATCTGCACAACGCTTGCACCCTCCTCCATTTAAATGTATCCCTGGTGATTGCAGAAATAAACCGTGAAAAGAACAAATAATTTTAACGGGAGTATTATAATTTAAATATAAAACATCCTTATAATCATATTTATTACCGTGTATACTTCTGGCGTTTTCAATAAATTCACACGTTAATTTTTTAAAATTTTTTTTATTTATATTTTTTTGCAACTCTTGAGCACATAACCGACAAACACTACCTAGCAAGTGACTTGAGGCTACCTGCTCAAAATCTCCATGATTTGGACATATTATTACAACCTTTTGATGCGAAGCGATATAGATTGTTTTAGAATAATTATATTTTTCACCGTGAGCTTTACGTGCACGAGTTATAAAATTATTAGCAGATTCAATAACTTTTACAGCCATTGCCTTAATACCCTTACACCTTTTACATCCAGCTCCTTTAAGATGAGTTTCTGGCCATTGCTTGAAAGCTCCATGAACCTTACATATTATTACAATTGGTGTTTTCCAATTTACAAATATTGTTTGTTCGTACCCATATTGACTTCCATTAATTTGTCTAGATCTAACAATGAAAGATTCTGTATTCATTTGTTTTTTATACCAATTTATTTGTAAAATCAAAAAAACTAATTAATTCTGGAAAATTTTCGTAAGGTTTATTAAAAAATAAAGATGCTTCATTATCTCTTATTTTGTTATTATCTTTAGCGTCACTTAAAGACAACCCAAATTTAGGAATAGATATTTTAAGATAATTTTCAAAGTCACTTTCAGATAATATAAGCATTTTATATATACATAGACGGCTTATTTCGAATAAATCAAAAAGATCTTTTGTAAAAGTAGATTGTGTTGTTGGAAGTTTAAGGTGTCCATGTAATTCTGGATATCTATACAATTCCCAGATGCATTTTATCCTTGCCTCTATTTCCTCTTTTGAAAAATTTTTTTCACTATTTATGCAAGTAATATCACCTAAAAAGTTCGCTATTCTTGATGATACTTTTTCATTATGTTTATAACTTGGATTGCAAGAAAATGAATCCAATAATGGAAAAATTTTTGAAAAAATGGAACTTTCAAAGTTTAAATTTTCCCAAAATAATAACTGGAAAAACATACTTAAGTTATACAAAACTCTTGGCATTGAATCGCCTGAATTTAGTATATTAAGTATTTTTGGAAGTATGGCTTTTGCCAATTCTAAATCACGAGCATCATAATTAAGAAAATTTTTATCAAAGTTACATTGTTGTTGAATTGCATTAAGACTTAAATTAGTTTTATAATTTAATTTTTCTGGTGTGCAAATAAATCTATTCTGATCACCGTAAATAAATGCTCCTGAGAGGCTTAAAAAAATTGGTTTTACAATTATAAGAGCTCCAACTGCGGCCCAAAAAAAAGATCCTTTTTGAGCTTCTGAAATATTATTATCAATTTTTATGCAAGCATGTACGACACCACGCCCAATTAAATATTCTGGATATATATGAGCTATAACAGGAACATTTTCAGCTTTAGTAGAAAAATTTCCTTCTGCATTATTAATTGCATGGCAAGGAGTTTTTGCTATTGATACTCCTGGAAAAAGCTCTATAGGTAATTTTTCGTAAAGAGATTGAGAAAGTGGAAAATTTGAAAATAAAAAACATTTATCGCCTTTATTAAAATCATTGACATAAAGAATTGAGTTTGTATTTTTATGCATTTCATTATCCTACTTAAATTATTTTCGTATTATTTTATATATTTAAAAAGGCATTAGTACTTTTAAATATAATTTAATAGTTAATTTTTTTAAATTTTTTTATTATTTATTCTATAGTTATATGATCACTGCGAATTTTATTATTTGGAATATTATAATCATTACATATATTCATTAAATGAAGCCAAATAGCATACATTGCATAAGTATCAAGTTCACAATATTTTTTTAAATCATATGCAATTTTTTGTTTTTCTTCTATTGTTAATCCACCATAAACCATATCGAACCATCTTTGTGGAACAATCTCACCATTCTGTATTTCCAAGTCCTTATAACTTAACTTAGGTGCCAACACAGGCAAAACTTTTTTAATAGAAGTATAGCCTTTAAAATCTGGATG
The DNA here is from genome assembly GCA_000989195.1 of candidate division TM6 bacterium GW2011_GWF2_30_66. Taxonomy (GTDB): domain Bacteria; phylum Babelota; class Babeliae; order Babelales; family Vermiphilaceae; genus GWF2-30-66. The sequence continues at coordinate 3,094 of LBOA01000021.1, read as the reverse complement.
AACATAAAACTGTTTAATAAATATTTCTTCTAAGTCGTATACACGATTGTTAAGATCTTTTAAAAATTCTTGATATATTGGATGTCGCTTAGCTAATTCATTATTACGACTACATTCAAAAGATTTATGCCAAACAACAATACTGCCTACCGGTCCAATAATCTCTCTTAGCTTTTTAATAATATCAAGCGAAGGGTCAAAATCAAACTCATGCAAATATTCATAATGAACAAGTTCAGACTCTTGACTATGAAGAACATGCAAAGAAAACTGAAACGTTACATATTGATATGAATTAAAACCTATAAACATTGGAATAGCTTGCGTATAAGTTTCATAATCCAAAAAATATAGGGGATATGTTAAAGTTGCCAATTCTTTTTTGACTCCAACATAATCAATTAATGGCTTTTGCTGCTTATAAACATTTATTTGATTTTTTTGTTCAACAGTTAGACAAACATCGTCCGGAATTTCATTAATCTTAAAAATACCCGCATCTACTAATGCCGCTAATTTTTTCTTGCTCACGCCAATTCTCGCCAAATTATGTACAGAATATGCAGACACATAACTATGTGAGAAAGCAAATGTTGGACAATGCCTGCTACGCCCCTTATAGATACACTCGCATAAAAGTCCGGCTCCATAGCCATTTAAGAGTTCTTCACCAATTTCAAACACCTGTTGCTTAACAATATTTTCTTGAGCATTAACAATACTCGTTACTTTTAAAATTTTAAAAAGCTGCTCAATATCTATAATATTACTTCTGACATAGTCCTTATTTATGTATTTAATAACTATTTCACCAAGTTTAATACCCAGTGTTTTTAAAATAATAGCCTGAAATTTAAGACCATTAATTAGCTCCTCTCGATCCTGCTTTTCTTTATCAATCCGACTCTTGCTTGAAATCTTGTACACATCCCAACAATCTTTTTGATCATCATAAATAAGCATATCTACGACAACAAGAAACTCATTATGAATAAAAGTTGGTCTAAATAAAGTTTTGGTTTTCAATCCAATATGTTGTTGTGTTAATATTGCAGCCTTATTCTTATCACCCGCCTCAATAAGTACACCATCAGAAAACAATTTACGTGCCTCTTTTTCAACAGCAATTGCGTCTTGATATGCGAAACTTTTATTTAATTCTTCTTTCTCAAAAAACTCTCTTAACTCGTCGTACCTATTAAATTTAAGCCAGGCATTTTTGGCACACTCTAAGTATTCAAGATAAATAGTTTTATCGATAAATTTCGCCATAAATAATACATGCTCCGCTCTATTTCAAACTTTTATTAAAATTTTTTATTTGATAAATACTAAATTCAAATTTGCGATTTATTTTTTTGACAATCTATCTTCAAACATTTTTAACCTAAAGTAAAATTCACATGTTGAACATGGCTTATTGGTACGTTTATTTCTAAATGGCTTAGGGGGCTCTTCATTGTTTAAACATTCAATAATACTATCCAATGCACCGTCTACCCATGAATCTTCTATTGGAACCGGAACAACCAAAGTTTCAAATTCTAAAATTCTTTTATATTCATCAACCGGAGCATAAGGATTAAAAGAATATTCACCTCTAGGAACTTTATCAAGATAAACATCACTCATACAATATTTAAAATCAGTTTGCGGCTTATCAAAAATCAAATAACCTACTGAATGAACAGAATAACCATTTTTTTTAAATAGCCATGCATAAAATGAAAGTTGCCTGACATATGACACGCCTTGTTCATCCTCTAATGTGATAAAATCTTTAGATGTAGTTTTATAATCAACAATAATAAATTTTCCCTGCTGATTTATCCAAATATCGTCCACAACACCGATAAAAATACAATTTTTTTCTTTATCAAAAAATTTAATTCCGCCATTGCCATAATTTGACTCTTTCCATTTATTAATATTACTGTTTTTCAAGGGAATGGCTTCTAAGTGCTCCTTTTTCATAATTGGATGACACTTTCCTATACGTCTGCACTCATCAAATTCTTTCTTAAGAATTCCATCATTTGCTTTACCATAAACAAACCTATCATCACTTTGAAATGGCAGCTTTATACCCTTCCTTGAAAAATAAAAGCAGCGCGGACATTCGAAAAATTTCTTAATATCAGTAAGACTAATCTTATTAACGTCTCTTTCACTAATATCTAATAAAGAAATATAATTTTCTTCATTAACAACATCTAATCCAATAAAATTTATGTACGCATTAATTTTTAAATATTTAACAGAACGTTCAAATTCTATATGATTATCTTTATTTGCAATTATAAGATCTCGCTTTTCATACTTTTCACCAGATTGAATATGATGTAAAACAGTGCTCAATAAGAAATTATTATCTTCGTATATTACTCTTTGGATTATACAAATACCATTTCTCACAAGAGCTTCATTAGAAGATTGAATTACAGAATTAAGATCAGAATCTAAATCTTTATCTGAAATAATAACCGGCCCTATTTCTAGCGATGCATTCATTGTTGCACTAAATAAGGAATCAATATTTTGCTCAAAACAAAAACATGGGTATTTTTTTCTATCTTCTTTATTCATAAAGCGCCTAAAAAATAAAATTTAAATAATATTTATAGTATCACTTCAATATTAATCATCCAATTAGAATATTTAAATAGACTTAAGCTTTAAATTAAGAGTATTTCATAAAATATAGCATCTTTCTCTGTGTATTGCAATAGAAGCTAAAAAATGTTCATTCAGGCTACAAAATAGATATTATAACTTTTTCAATTTACTCAATATAGACTGGCACCTTTAATACCTATAAACTCATTAATAATAGAATGCACCTACAAATACAGACAAATTAAGAACAAAGAACTCGTGCCTATATATTTCGATAAAAAGGAGAAATATATAGGCTCATTGGGGATAGTATTGGAAAGTAAAACATGTTTCCAGAAAATTATGTTCAAGCCTCATGCAAATAGATTCTTTTAATATGTCAATACAGTGGACAGTTTTTGAAAATTTAATAAAAAAAACTTGAGCTTCATAATAACGCTGACATACTGATTTTTATAATGAATCAGATTAAAAAAAA
>LBOA01000020.1 GCA_000989195.1 candidate division TM6 bacterium GW2011_GWF2_30_66 | reverse complement strand
ACGTCTTTCATGGGCTCTCCTAAATTTTTTAATAAAATTTTGTCATAAGGAGAGCCTACAACATTCTTTCAAAGATTTCTAATTTCCTGATTCACATATATTAAACACTAAAAACAAAAAACCCCGAAAATTTTCGGGGTTTTTTTAAAAAATTATATTTAAATTTTTAATTATCTTTCTCTCTTAAATTCGTCGTGACGACCGACCATTCTTTTTTCTTCATCAAGCTTTCTTTTGTCTTCATGAAGCTCTCTGTACATAACATCAATAACTCTGGATAAAACAAGATAAAATTCTGGGCCCTCATAATTTGAAATTCTATCAAAACTTGGAGATTTAACCCTAAGCTCTATTTTGTGATGTGAATGTACACGCGATGGCTCCAAGACTAAATCTATATAAATAGGCGTTCTATCTTCTTCTAACAAAAACTTCTCAACTTTTTCAAGCTGCTTATTTGCTTCTTGTTCCATTGGCGCAGAATGCTCCATGCCTTTAAATGTTATACGTTTGTGCATAAATTACCCCTTTTACTTTTTCCAATATTTTTTCAAATATTATCTAAAATTCAACTTAATCTAAGACTACAAATATAGAAAAAATAAGTAAATAATTTATTTAAATTATTAAATTAATCTCGCCTACGAACAACAAATTTAATAGGAACACTTTTTAAATCATATTTTGCTCTTAATAAATTCTCAAAAAATGTTAATTGGCTATGACCAAACCACTCTGGTACGTTAGCAATAATAAGCAATGTTATCGGAGAATTTGCAACTTGCTTTACAGCACGCACAATCAAGGCCATAGTTTTATGATGCAACGGTTTATTAACTAAAGCATCTTTAAATAGCATAGTAAGTTCATCGTTAGAAAATCTTTGAGAATGTCTAACCCAAACCTTATCTATTAGATCCAAAATTTTATCAATATTCCGTCCAGATTTACACGAAATATTCATAATTTCTATTTTTTTCATGAAATATGAATATGGCTCTAAACTAAAATCAAGTTGCTCTCTAATATCTTTATCTACAAGATCCTGTTTATTAAATAATAAAATAACAGCTTTATGATTTTCAAACGCATAAAATAATAATTTTAACTCTTGGTCGCATAAAGCTTTTTCAGATGAATCTACCATTAATAAAACAATATTAGCATCTTTTAAAGCCTTAAATGACGTTTTAACCATTAATTTCTCTAAATCTTCATCCACTGTGCGCTTACGTCTAACGCCAGCAGTATCAGTTATTTGTATGTCACCTTTTGAAAATTTTATTTTTTCTTTTATAGGCTCACGAGTTGTACCGGGCACAGGAGAAACTATTGCTCTGTCTTCTTGCATCAATGCATTTAACAAAGAAGATTTTCCAACATTTGGCTTACCTAGCAAAACAACTTTACAAGTTTTATCTTCTTGCGCATCTTGAAATTCTTTGTCTTGCCATTCTTGTTTATTTTCAAATTCTTCATGAATTTTCTCTGGAACAGTAACATTTTCGGCTATAGCTTCCAATAATTCAGCTATACCTTTACCATGATTTGCCGAAATATAAAATGTATCTTTAAAGCCCAGCTTTTCGAACTGATACCTATTCTCTTCTGCCAATGGACTATCTGTCTTATTGGCTACAAGAAAGATTTTTTTACCAAGCTTACGCAATAAATTTAGAATTTCTAAATCATCTTGAATAACACCAACTTTAGCATCACAAACAAAAATAATTATCGATGCATCTTTAACCGCTTGCAAAGCTCTTAATCTAACTTCTTCTTCTATTGAATCTTGCTTTTTTTTAAAACTAACGCCACCTGTATCAATTAACTCAAAAGGCTTGCCACACCAAGTGACAACATCTTTTATAATATCTCGCGTTACGCCTGGATAATCAAAAATTATACTTTTTACTTCCGTAGACAAGCGATTAAATAATGTAGATTTACCAACGTTTACTCTGCCAACAATAACAACTTTGCTTAAATTATCCATTTTACAAAAACCTTTTTACAAATTTTTTACTAAATTTTTTGACTAAATATAAATCAATTATTCTGAAATTCTACTATATTACCTGAAAAATATTTTAAAATTGTATTTGCTTTTTTCCAGGTGGCAACATCAGAAACATCTATAGATTTACCAGCATAACTTTTTGACAAATCAACTGTTTTGCTCTTTGCCTTACCATAGGCATAACTATTATTTTTTTTAAAATCAGAATAACTTCCAGGATAATTACCAGAACTACCTGCGCCTGAGCCAATATTTTTAGAACTCTTGCTTATAGAATCTGAATTCACAGAACTACCTAAACTCTTTTCTAAATTACTAATCCTGATAGCACTGGTTCTATTAACACTAACTTTATCATCACCGGTAAAAGATGGCTTAAATGTTATATCTTGAGAATACAACTTTTGTAAAATTGGCATCCACAATTTTTCTTTTTCTGTTATAGAATCCTGAAAAAAAGAAAATTTCTTAGCAAATTTAACTTCTAAAATACCAGAAAACCTGTCAAAGCTTACAAACTCACCACTACTAAAAATTGAGTTTAATAATGGATCTGATACGCTGCCCAAAGAAGCTATAAAATCACACCAAATTTCATGCTCTTTACTCTTAATTTCACAACTATCTTTAATAGCCTCTTTCAAAATTTTTTCATTTTTATTTAAATTATTTTTGCTTATTAAACTAGGCTCTTTTTTAAATTCTTGAGGATTAATAATTTCTTCACTGTAATAACTAGCTTGCAGATCTTGACCGGCACCAAGATTATTCACAGAACCTATTTTAGGCCCACACTCTTGAGCATCTTCATCTACATATTCTATTAAATCATCATACTCTGGAGCCGAAGAAACTTTATTTGGCGCTGAAGACGCACCGGATTTATTTGAAACATCATTTTTCTTAGTTATCTGTATAAATAAACACTCAAGCATAGAATGCTTTTCTGTTGTTTTAACAAAAATGCTCTCATTTTCATAAAACAACAACATAATATAATTTAAACGCTCAAAAGAAACTTTCTTTATTATTTTATTTATTTTTTCGCAATATTCAACAGAATCATTTGGCAAAACGCCATGTTTTATCCAAATTGCATCACGAGTTAAATCTATAATCTTTTTCCACAAATATTGTGGCGAAAATAACTCATACTTAAATGTCTTTATACAATTTAATAAATCTTTTACCCCAAAATTAAGTAAGCACTCAAACAAAGCAATCAAACTATCATCATCAATATGACCCAAAATATTTTGCACTGAAATTTTTGTAACAGACGATGCAGAGAATCTTACCTGTTCTAAAATATTTAATGCATCTCTAACAGACCCCTGAGATTCGCTTACAATTGCAGAAATCCCTGAATTATCATGAGAAATCTTTTCTTTTTCGCAAATATCTTTTAGATGCGCTTCAAGTCTTGAATTTTCTACAGAACCAAAAAACAACTGTAGACTCCTAGATTTAACTGTTTCAATTATCTTTTGAGAATTTGTTGTTGCCAAAATAAATATTACAGACTCTGGCGGCTCTTCCATAATTTTTAAAAATGCATTAAACGCCGCTTTACTTAACATATGAGCTTCATCAACCAAATAAATCTTCTTAATCCCAATTAATGGCATAAACGAAGACGACTCTATTATTTGTCTAACATTATCTACCCCAGTATTTGAAGCAGCATCTATTTCTATAAAGTCTGGATGATTTCCCTCTAATATTGCCCGACAAGAAGCACACTCCAAACAAGGTAAAACACAATTTTTTGGATTCTTTTGAAATTCTGGTAAATTAACGCAATTAACTGCCGCAGCAAAAATACGCGCAGTAGAAGTTTTTCCGCAACCTCTTTGCCCAGAAAATAAATATACAGGAAAAAACTGATTTAAATATAAACTATTTTTCAAAATTCTGACAGACAACTCTTGCCCAATTATTTGATCAAAACTTTTAGATCTCCACTTTCTAGCAAGATTGAGATTCACATTACTTATTACGCCGTCAATATTCATATTTTTACCAAATAATTTATAAAACAATTAAATAACTATAGAAAAAGGGAAGTAAATACAAGAACAAATTACCCCTGCTGCTTCCTTTCGGACCTGACAAATTGAGCAACCGTCCTTTACTTACTTCCCTTATTTTTTATTTCAATACTAAAATACTTACGCGCTAATCACAACTAAAAAACTATTGATACAACATCACTTGGCGTAAACTGGTGGAGAGAGAGGGATTCGAACCCTCGATACCCTTTCAGGTATACACGATTTCCAATCGTGCTCTTTCGACCACTCAGACATCTCTCCTATAAAATTTCAAACTCTAAACTAATTATTATTTATAATTTTTTGTCATAAATAAATTAAATTAATCTTCGTCAGTAAAAGAAGCTACTACAGGTATCTCTACTTCTTCAACTTCAACAACAAGTTCTTTTTCTTTTGGCTTATTGACAGCAACATTTGCATCAATTTTTTTTGCTGCCGGAGCTTTTTTACCTTTTTCTACCGCAGCAGCAAGATAATCTAAGATCAACTTAATTGATCTCACAGAATCGTCATTTGCAGGTATTACATAATTTACTAATGATGGATCTCCGTTTGTATCAACTATTCCAACAACAGGTATTCCAGCAGCTGATGCTTCTTTTAAAGCTGAAAATTCTTTAACTGCATCTACCAAAACAATAGCTCCTAAAGGCCATCTTAGATTTCTTATTCCACCAACGTTTTTATTTAATCTATCAACTATCTTACCGAAAACGTTTAATTCTTTTTTTGTATATAAAGGAAACTTTTCAGTTCTTTCTAACACATCTTCCAAGTGAAGCAACTTAGTAACAGATTTTTTAACCTGTGAGTTATTACTTATAGTTCCACCAATCCATCTGTGATTGACATATGGCATATCCAATGATGTTGCAATCGAAAATATCAATTCTTTTGCCGCTTTTTTTGTACCAACAAACAAAATTGGCTTGCCTGATGCAGCAGTTTCTTCTAAAAATTTAGCTGCTCTTTGCGCAAGAAAAGCTGTTTTTGAAACGTCTATCAAATGGACGTTATTCTTAATTCCCCAAATATATGGCTGCATCTTAGGATTTAAACGCGCTTTTACGTGTCCAAAATGTGCGCCGACTTTAACTAATTCTCTAAAATCCATAATAAAAACTCCTTCAAGAGGTTATAACTTTTACTTCCTGGGCCAACTTATTAGACCACCTCTATACTAGGAAGCAAGCTTTTTAAAATATACTCACATCAAAATTGTATACAAAACACAAAAAAAATCAATCTAAATAGCGCTTTTTTATTAAATTTCTTCAATATATCTTACTGCTGATCTAAGCCGATAACTTCGTTAGAGTCTATAGCTTTTTCAAATCTTCTACCCAATAAAACTGAAGTAATAGACCAAACAACTAGAATTATACTAAAAATAAAGACATAAACACCAAATTGTAATGGCCCAGGTATATAAACAGAAACCAAATTAAAAACAGATGCAAAACTTTTTGAAAACTTACTTCCAAACGAATCTATCCAAGATTTTGATTTAAACTTTATATCTCTTAATGTAGGAATATAAAGCGATTCCACTATAGGCTTGCTAAATGCATAATTTAACGACTTTATAATTGTAAAGGCAACCATAATAATCATAGCATTATCACTTAATATAAAAAATAAAGTGAAAACACCAACCATTAATGGGATCATAATAACACAAGTCTTAACGCCTAGCCTTCTTAATAACGCACTAGTACCAAAGAAAGATATAACCAGACCAATAGATTGCATTATGAAAACCCATTTAAAGAAAAAGCCACTAATTCCGGCAATAGAGCCACCTTCTTTTTCTGCAACACCCAACCTTAAATAACCCAAAATAGATGTAACTACTTCATAAAAAAATGTCATTGCAAATATTCCAAGAACATATGGATACTCAAATAACATTCTAAGGCCAGAAAACATACCAGTTTTAAAATTTTTATTATTATTTCTTTTACTTTCTACAACTTGATCTACTTTATGCGCAGCTTCATAGCCATGCAATGAACCTTCAGGAACATGCTTAATTAATAAATTCACCAAAAATGGCACCAAAAATAGCAAAATAGAAGCAAATATAAAAATAAATCTCATTTTTGCTACATCAGACAATACACCAATAACTGGTAAACTTCCCATACCAAAAAGCGCCCAGGCTAATCCGGCAGTAAAAATTCCACCAAGTTGCGAGCCAGAAACCATGAACCCATAATTTTTCTTTGCGCTTTTTGGCGTATTAATAGAATTTGAATATGCCCAAAAAACACTCAAGACAAATGGCGAAAAACCTTCAACTAAAAAATAAAATATCCAACCAAACAGCCTACTTGGCGACTGCTCAGTATTTATTATCCCTATCGTAGGATGACCAATAAAAAATGCAGTTAATAAACATGCTACAGCATAAAAAACACTATAAAATCCAAGCAAATAATATCTTTTTATTCTATCTACAAGTTTAGAATAAAACAAAATTGCAGGTACTAGCACAATCAAAAAAGCAATTTTTGCTATAGGAATATATTCTTTTCCAACAAGACCTATGAATATAGAGTTCTTAAGATCCCTAATTAAAGTATAGGCACCAATAACCAAGAAAAAAATAGATGCCAAAAATATAAATTTTAGCTTCTCCCCATTTCTTTCTTCCAAAGTCTCCGAATCAACAAAAGGCTTTTTTGTACCATCTACCATATAATCCCCAGACTATCCCTAAAAAACTATGTAAAAATAAAAAAATTATACGCCATCATAAACCAGTAAAATACTATTTATACACGATTAATCAAGTAAGTTCAAATTATTAAAATAAATAATTTAATATACTTATTTAGATTCTGCACCAATAGCCTCATTAGTTTCTATCGCTTTGTCAAAACGTCTACCCATTAAAAATGCGGTAATAGTCCAAGCCCCTATAACAAATGCAAACACAAATGAAAATACTGCCCCGCCAGACGAAAAAATTGTAGGCAATAAGTTGAATATAGAGCCAGCGCTTCTTGCCGCTGTTCTACCAAAAGCATCTATCCAAGCTTTTGACTTAAACTTAATCTCTTTTAATGTTGGAATATAAAGCGACTCAACTACAGGCTTTTCAAATGCATAATGAAGCGAAGTTATAAGAGTAAACGCAACCATTGCAACAGTAGAATTACTTGTAAAGATAAAACATAATACTATAGCGCCCATAAGTATAGGAATTAAGAATACACAAGCTCTTGTTCCAAGCTTTCTCAATAATGCCGTGGTTCCAAAGAAAGATATTAATAAGCCAACAGAATGCATTACGATTTCCCAACCGAATAAAAATGCACTAGTTCCAGCTATTGTTCCACCTGCTTTTTCAGCAACACCTAATTTAAGATAATTTAAAATAGTGTGCAAAACCTCATAAAAAAATATCATACCAAATATCCCGAGAACATACGGATATTTGAGAAACATTTTAAGTCCCGCAAAAATTCCTGTATCAGCCTTACCAGCCTCACGCATATCTTTTTCTGCACTGTAAACAGCTTCATATCCATGCAAACAACTTGCAGGAACTTTTCTTATAAGCAACAAAACTGTAATCGGCACAACCATCAAACAAATGGCTGAAATTATAAAAATAATTTGAATCTTTGCAATATCAGAAACCAGCAAAAAGTTAAAAATCTTACCTAAACCCGTTAAAGGGCTCGTAAAACTAAATAATGCCCAAGCCAAAACTGCAGTTAAAATGCCACCTAACTTTGAAGCCGAGACCATATTTCCATAACCCTTTTTTGCCCCCTCAGGTGCACTTATGGAATTTGAAAATGCCCAGAACACACTCAAAACAAACGGCGAAAAGCCTTCAGAAACAATATAAAAAAACCAACCAAAAATTCTATATGGCGACTGATCTGTGTTTAATATGCCAATTGTTGGATGTCCAATAAAAAATGCAAAAATCAAACAACTTATAATATAAAAAATGCTGTAAAAACTTAACAAATAATATTTTTTTACCCGATCAACCAACTTTGAGTAAAATAAAATCGCTGGAATAAAAAATATCATAGCCGCAAGCTTTGCTACTGGAACATATTCTTTACCAATAATTCCCATAAACACTGAACTCTTTAAATTCAATATCAAAGTATAAGCAGCAATAATAAAGAAAAATATAATCGAAAGAAAAGTAAACTTTAATCGCTCAAATTTTTCCATTTGAGCTACAGACAAACCATTAAATGTATTTTTAAGCGCACTTTTTAAATCAGAACTCACAATTAGCCCCCAGCATTATTGCACAATTTTAAAACAACAAACCTATTTTTATTATTGATCTAAAATTATAATCTCAATTTTAAACACCTCTATAAAAAAGGCCCTCTAAACCTATTATTAGCTTAGAAGGCCTTGTTAAATCACACTTTTTTAAATCGATTTAATTTAAAACTGTATATTAACATATAATTTTGTTCTCTTTAACAGCTTTATTATATGTCTTAGCAATATATATTGCTATAAATACCCATAATCCTGTTATACCCAAAGATATTACAGAGCTCATCATTAAATAATATGATGCTCCACCAAAGGTATTTACCCATGAACCAATAGCTTTTGATGATCTTCCACCAAATGCTTCAATCCATGATTGCGCTTTATATTTTGAATCTTTACTTGTTGGAATATAAGCTTGTTTCAATGATGGTTGACCCAATGCATAGTTAATAGCTTTTGAAACTACCATTATCCAGAAAGCAACGCCAATAACTGGACTTACTCTAAGAACAATAACTGCAAACGCAATTATAATAGGCATTAACACCAATGATACTGCCATTCCAAGTTTTCTTTGAATATTGTTTATTCCAAAAAGAACACATGCAGTTGAAACGATACCTGTCCAAACAGCATACTGTGATAAATAAGCAGTAACATCTTTCTCAACTGAGAATGTATTCATAACCAAAACTTTAAATTGGTAATCAAACATTGTCACAATAATTTCGAAGAATATTAATATAGCTGCTATTCCAAGCAAATACTTATGAGAAAGAAGGAGCTTTAGGCCATCCAAAAATCCAGCCTCTTTCTTATCCTCTTTTTCTTCTTTAGCAACATCTTCAAAACCTGTTAATTGAGATTTTGGAGTAACTCTCATGAAAACCCATAAAAGAGCTACTAAACTGAACATTAAGCATGCTAAAATCAAGATAATAGGGGCGCTTGTTGCAAATCCAAAAGTAGCAGCTGTAAGATATAGCGGCCCACAGATATTACCTATTTGACCGAATAAAAATATTAACGGGAAACCTCTTTTTGCAGCTTCTGGCATTGTAATATCGCTTGTAAACGCCCAGAAAAGAGCAACAATTAAAGAACCAAAGCTCTCTACATAAACGTACCACAACCAACCAATTATTCTTGTTGGAGAAGCAACTGTATTTGATAAACCAATTTCTGGCATACTAAACAAGAAATAAAAAGCTAACGCTATTGCGCCATAAGTTCCACAAAGTATATAAAAAACTTTTTGTCTTGGATACTTGTCAATAAGCTTATTATATAAAATCAAAAGAGGCACTATCAAAACCAATGATAGCATTTTTGCATAAGGTTGATAACCTTTAAAGCCTACAACTGCACCAAATATACCGTCTTTTAATGGCCTTAGAGTCCAATAAACACCGATTATTATTCCGAATATAAATGCAAGAAGACCAAATTTTTTAATCTCTTCCTTGCTCTCAAACTTACCCCAAAGAGCAGTCGCTACTTTCTTTAAAAACGGTAAAACCATTATAAAAACCCTTCCTATATTTGGTTGAAAAATAAATTAAAATATTACAACAAAACTCAAACAAAATTTTATTCTATCAAAACAGCTGTCTTAACCCAATAATAAAAAATAATACCAAAAAATTATTCTATTGTAAAAACTAAAACAAAAACATAATATAACGAGACTCCTTGGATAAAGTATAGCAAAATCGCTAATTACTACTACTTTTTATTTAAAATTTGTTATCTATATGCAAAACAGCTTTAAAAACATATAAAATAATGCGAAAAACTTGACAACTTGTCGTTTTTTTGACATTATATGTAATATACACTAAATAAGTACAAATTTATAAAGCATAACAAACAAATTCCTGATATAATTAAGTCTCGAGCTTTAAACTAGGGGATTTTTTAAATCTAAAATTAAATATAGATTTATATAGGGATAAAAATATGAAAAAAAAATTAAAAGAAATAAAAGTATTAAAACCAGATAATTTAAAACAAAGCAATTTAGAAGACAATATAGACGCAAATAAAAACTTATTGTCATTGTTACCGTTAAAAAATGTTGTTATGCTCCCAAAAAGCATAATTCCGATAATTGTAGGCAGGCCTTCTTCTATTGCAGCAGTTGAATTTGCTCTTACCCAAAACAAAAACATTTTTATCACTTCACAAAATGACCCTCTCATAGAAGAACCACAAGAAAAAGATTTATACAAAATAGGAACAAAATCTAATATTATTCAAGTTATGAGAATGCCTAACGGCTCTCTAAAAATACTTGCTGAAGGCTTGTGTCGAGCACAAATATTAGAAATAGAAGAAACCAGTGAATTTAAGAAAGTTTTATATAAAGAGCTTCCAACAGAAAATACCGACAATGTTCTAGAATTAGAAGCTATATGGCGTCAACTCAAAAATCTTTATATGTCTTATACAAAATTAAACGAAAAAGCTCCAGTAGAGCTAGCCCTAATGGTAAAAAACATAGAAGATATGGATTATATCGCAGATACGATAGCAATACATATAAACCTATCTTTTGATGAACGCCAAAAAATATTAGAAACTCTTGACTTACAAGAGAGAATGTTCAAAGTTTGTGGGTTTTTAAAAAAAGAAATAGAAATTCTACAAACAGAAAAACGAATTAAAGGACGAGTACAAACTCAAGTAGAAAAAAATCAAAAAGAGTATTATCTAACAGAACAAATGAAAGCAATACAAAAAGAACTAGGGCGAGATGATCATTTAACAGAAATTATCGAAATTAAAGAAAAAAGTAAAAAATTAGGTCTTTCAAAAGAAGCTCAAGAAAAACTTGAAAAAGAACTACAAAGACTAGAGCAAATGCCTCCACTTTCTTCTGAAGCTGTTGTTAGCAGACACTATGTAGACTGGCTAACGTCATTACCTTGGAAAGCTGAAACAAAAGATAGTTTAAGCATAGTTCAGGCAGAAAAAATATTAGATGAAGAACATTTTGGACTAAAAAAAGCAAAAGAGAGAATAATAGAATTTTTAGCGGCTAAAAAGTTTTCAAAAGATCTCAAAAAATCTCCGATAATTTGCTTAGTTGGCCCTCCAGGAGTCGGAAAAACCTCTTTGGCGCAATCTATCGCAAAAAGCTTAGAGCGAAACTTTGTTAGAATAGCGCTTGGAGGAATAAGAGATGAGGCTGAAATACGTGGGCATAGAAGAACTTATATCGGCGCACTTCCTGGTAAAATCATTCAAGCAATAAAAACAGCTAAAACCATAAATCCTGTAATTTTATTAGATGAAATAGATAAAATGTCACAAGATATACATGGCGATCCTGCATCAGCATTGCTGGAAGTATTAGATCCAGAACAAAATAAGTCTTTCGTAGATCATTTTTTAGATATAAATTATGATTTATCAAAAGTTATGTTTATTTTAACTGCAAATATGATCGACTCAATACCTTACCCTCTTTTTGATAGAATGGAAATTATATATCTTTCTGGATATACAGATTATGAAAAAATAGAAATTTCAAAAAAATTTCTTATCCCAAAAAACCTAAAAGAACACAGTCTAAAGCCCGAACAGTTTAAAATTTCTCAAGAAATAATACTTTCTATTATAAGTGAATATACAAGAGAAGCTGGGGTAAGACAACTGGAAAGAACATTAACAAAATTAATGAGAAAAACAATCCAGTATTTGCTAAAAAATCCAAAAGAAAAAAGCTTAACTATCACCGAAGACTTAGTGAAAGAATGGCTTGGAAATACAAAATTTAAAAAAACAAGTTTAAATGAACTAAATAGACCAGGAATCGCAACAGGACTTGCATGGACAGAAGTAGGTGGCGATGTTCTTGAAATAGAAACATCCTGCATGAAAGGTAAAGGCGGCGTTACTTTAACTGGACAACTTGGAGAAGTAATGCAAGAATCTGCCCAAGCGGCATTAAGCTATATACGCTCAAAAGCATCTGAACTCGGCCTAAAGCCAACATTCAATTCAACAATAGACATACACATTCATATACCAGAGGGCGCTACACCAAAAGATGGTCCATCAGCAGGAATAACTATGTGCTCAGCATTAATTTCTGCTTTAATAGAAAAACCATTAAAGCAAAAGACAGCCATGACCGGTGAAATTACTCTTCAAGGAAGAGTTTTGGCAATTGGTGGATTAAAAGAAAAACTTTTAGCAGCAAAACAACACGGAATAACACGTGTAATTGTTCCACAAGAAAATTATGACGACGCCCAAGAGATATTAAAAGAAGCAGATTTAGGAAAAATAGAGCTTGTCTTTGTTAAAACAATGGATGATGTTTTAAAAAATGCTTTTGATCCAAAAGTTTTTATAAAAAAAGAAAAAACAGTTAAGTCAAACGCAACAAAAACAAAAAAAACAAAAATTAAAACTAAAAAAAAATAGCTCTAAATCCAATATAAAAACTCTTAAGATTTACAAGATTTCAAAAAAATTAAAAAAATCTTGTAAATCTTAAATCTTATGTCTTATTATAGTTATAGAATAAAAAGTAAATAATTTACCAGGTAAACTATTTACAAATTAATAACCTTAACTAAAGGAGAACGTAGGATGAAGAAAATTTTATTAGTTGCTACTTCTGCAACTTTACTTTTCACAGCTTCAAGCTTAATAGCAGGCTATGAAGACATGCCAGGACAAAAAGCACCTTCAGCAAAAAAATCAAAAAAAGTAGTTTTTGTACGTAAAACAGTAAAAGATGAATATGAAAAATGCCGTGCTTGCGGTCTTTTACATAAAAAAGGCAAAGTATGCAGAAGCTGCAAACAACCACAAGTTACAGAAAGAAAAGTAACTAAAGAAAAAAGAGAGATGAACAAAGCAAAAAAAGCTGAAAAATCAACTATAAAAACTGTAAAAAAAGAGAAAACACCAAAAATAAAAAAAGCAAAAGCTCCTAAGAAAGAAAAAGCAAAAAAAGAAAAGAAACCTAAAAAAGAAAAAATGGCAAAAACATGTAAATGTCCAGCTGACTGTGCATGCTCAAAAGATTGCAACTGTTGCGGTGAAAAATGCTGCTGCCACACAAAAAAATAATTAAAAATTAAGGGAGAAAAAACATGGCTTGTGAAAATACGAGATGTAAATGCTCTCCAAAATGCAAATGCGAAAAAGGCTGTAAATGTTGCGGCCAAAATTGCAAATGCCACACAAAAAAATAACTTATAATAAAATAGAAAAGCCGGCAAAAAAAATACCGGCTTTTCTATTTTCTATAATTCTAAATATTATTTTAAATAACACGCGATTTGTTCATAAACTCCATCACTTTTTCTACCGTCTCAGGAATATCTAGCTTAGAATTCTCTACGAATATAGCATCATCAGGAATTACAAGAGGCGCAACCTCACGCTCTTTATCACGCTTATCCCGATCATCTATTATATTTCTCGCTTCCTCTGCTGAAAAAATATTTCCATTTTTTTCTTGATACTCTCTCCATCGCTCTGCTCTTACTTTTTCTGACGCAGATAAATATATTTTTATATCCGCTTCAGGGAAAACCACAGAACCTGTATCTCTACCATCTACAACTAAATCAAACTTTTGCGCCGCAACTCTCTGCACATTTAATAATAAATCTCTTACAATTTTATTTGTACTTACTATAGAAGCAGCTTCATCAATAAAACTGGTTCTTAAAAATGACGTTATATCCTGCCCATCAAAAATAACTTGTTCCTTTTTATCCTGATCATACTCATAAATCAATCTTGTTTTATCTATAAGACTGTTTAAATCTGCCTCATCTGGATTTCTTAATGCATTTTGCTCATATGAACATTGGTTTATAAGTAAATATGCAACCGCCCTGTATAATAATCCAGTATTTAAATAATAAAAATTAAGTTTTTTTGCCAAACTTCTTGCAACTGTAGATTTTCCACTTGCTGCTGGGCCATCAATAGTAATAATCATAATTTAATCCCCTTTTTTTTAAAAAATAACTTACTAAATTTAAATTAACAAATTTTACTTCTTTATTGCTATATCTAAACCGATTAATTCTATATTTACTCGACCATTCCAGTAATTTTCAACCACATTTGCAGCTAAATCAAAAGGCTGACTTTCAAATTCCAAAAATTTATCATAAAGCTCTGGTCTACCAAAAAAAACAACTGGCTTTATAACCCCATCAGAAAAAATATTTATTTTTACATGCTCGCCTTTAAGTAAAGTCGGCTTTTGTACTTGAACAACATTTTTTATATAAAAAGATGGTCTAGAATTTTTATTCCCAAATGGCGCTAACAACTCCATATCGTCTAAGAATTTTTTATTTAGATCACACAAATTTGCTTGCGCATCCAAGACTAACTTTTGTTTTAAATCAAATTCTGTAAGTTCTTGTGAGACTATTTTTTCTAGCCTTGCCTTTAATTTAGCAATATTATCAACCGAAAGAGATAAGCCTGCCGCAAAAGCATGCCCTCCAAATTTATCTAATATATCACTAGATTTTTGCAAAGCATTAAAAATATTAAATTCTGGTATAGACCTACAAGATCCCTTTGCCTTACCATCTTTCGTTAAATGAAATAATATAGCAGGCTTTCCATAAGACGCAGCCAATCTTGAAGCAACAATCCCTATAACACCTTGTGGCCAAGATTTACTTGCAACTAAAATTATATTTTCTTTATCAAGATCTATGTTTTTTTTCTCTATTTCAGAAACTATTTCCTGAAAAATAGCCCGCTCAATTTGCTTTCTTGCTTGATTTAGCTCAAACAAAATTTTGCCAACTTCATCTGTCTCTTGTTTATCCGAGCCAAGTAGAAACTTAACGCCCTGTCTAGGATCTTCCAAACGACCAAGTGCATTTATTTGTGGCGTAATAAAATAACCAATATCCGTAGCCGATAAACTAGGCTTTATAACGTTTCCATTTTTTTTTAAAACACTAAGCGAATAACTTTCAATTTTATTTACATAATTTAAGCCATGCCTGACCCAAAATCTATTTTCTCCAAGTAGCGGTACAACATCAGCTACTGTTCCCAAAAGTAAAAGCTCATATACTTTAGCTGACATTTGTAAACCAATTTTATCATAAAGTAAAGATAATAACTTAAATGTAACTCCAACTCCGGCCAAACTTTTAAATGGATAACCACAATCATCTCTGGCAGGATCAATAACAGCAAAAGCCTCTGGTATTTTATCATGAGGCCTATGATGATCGGTAATTATCAAATCTATTCCAAGCTCTTTTGCTTTATCTGCTGCTTCAAAAGCCGCTATCCCATTATCAACTGTTATAATAAGTTTATAATTATTTTTAGCAGCCTTTTCAACAAATTTAGCTGATATACCATAACCATCAGTAACTCTATTTGGTAAGAAAAAATTAATTTTTGCGTTTATATCAAGCAAACATTTCATAACCATTGCACTAGAGGTTATTCCATCTACGTCGTAATCACCAAAAACCAATATTTTTTCACCACATTCTATTGCAAGTAAAATTCTATCAACTGCTTTTTGCGCGTCTGCCAGCAACACACCATTAAAAACATCTTTTTCCAAGCTTGGAAATAAAAACTCTTCTGCCTTCTCTTTAGAAACGAAACCCCTTTGCACAAGCACCTGAGCAATTGGTAGTGACAAACTACATGCAACAGCCAAATCTAAAACTGCTTGCCTATTTTCACCTGGCAATTTCCACAAATATTTATCACCCTGCAACACATCAACATTATTCACTGTTTACCTAAAAACTACTTAAAAATTTTATATAATTTAATAATATTACAATAATAGACTTTTCTTGTTTTTTGTAAATTCTTAAGCATTTTTATATTTTTTTTTACAAGCAATAACCCTCACCTAAAACCAGCACCATCTCTAACTCTATTTAACTCCAGCCTTTTACGTAAAGCCTCTTTAATCTTATCAATACTAACCATAGTATTAAATTTAGTCATATCCACAAGAGACTGCGCTGTTTGCTCATCATATTTAAAATTAAACGTCTCACACTGACCTTTTTTAACACAAGCCTCTAAATCAAAATTTTTCAATCTATTTGCCATATTTTTAAATACAGGATCTTGCGCATATTTACTCAACAAGGCTTTGTCTAAGCGCCTTTTTAAATATATAACTGTTGGCACTTCATAATCTTTATATTTTGCTGAATCAGGATTTCTAGTAAAAATATTTATAATAGATCTATCTGCAGCATCTAAATCTATTAATGGAAACGCATGATTATGCTTAAAAGCATACACAGATTGAGCTTGTAACTCATACAAACCACTTTCACTGGCACCAGAATCCCATATTATAATAACATCTGGAGAACTTCCATCCATTATATTTTTACCTTGCTCAGGACGCCTATAAGTTGAAAATATTGGATTTATAAGTTTAACTCCGGCATCTGCAAGCTTCAAATATTTATATTTAGAAAATAATGGTAAATTAGAATTATACATAAAATTATTAACATCTGCCCAAATAAAACGTACTTTTTTCAAATCATTTTTTTTACAAATAAGCTTAAATAAATCTTTAACTAAATCATCTTTCATATCTTTTAAAGCTTGATCATAAACTTGACTAAAGGTTGCTGCGGGAGCTAAACCCCAAATGCCCATTAAAACACCAAGTGATTGCATAGGCTCATACAATGGATTAATTGCCGAACCCCAATTTTTTGTAGTTTTTAAAGACTCAAACTTTCTCCCAAAAGCCCAAACAGGAATATACGCACCAGAAGTTCCAAACTCTCTACTTCCAAATTCCCATGGCGTAAATTCGCACCAAGTATGCCCTAAAGCAACCTCTGCGGTTACAGCAGTGAATACAGGAATCAAACTTTTGCCACTACTCATTTTTGTCGTATCGGCTAAAGACGACAAATAACAACGATTAGGATCACCCTTTTGACCAAAACCCTCAAGATATCTGGCTGCCAAAAGTGCCCCATATATATCTACAAATCCTATAGGCTGCCCAAAAGCAAACTTTATTTGCAACTGATCCAAAAACCTTTTATTGCTTATAACAATATCACTAGCTTTAAATACAAGATCTTTATTTGCTTGATCAATAATTCTCTTCTCCCATTGAGACAAACTTAATCCAGACAACATCCAAGGAGCCACAAACCATGTAGAACCAGAAAGAGCTGATAAATAAGTTCCACAGTCTAACAAACCTATATTTTGTGCTCCAAATAATGACCCGGCCGAACAAAGAAGAGCTCTTTGCCCCCCGCCACTTGCAACAAAAGAAATAACTAATGGTTTTTCAGATGCCCCAAATTTTATTCCCAAAAATTTTTCTTGAGCTTTTTTTACAAAATTTTGACGCGCATAAAATACATTTTTCTCCTGCTTACAAGCAACAGATCCACCAACCCTAACATGAGCGTCTTTTTTTGCATATTTATCATTATGAATTATATCATATGGCTCTGGATTAAAAATATTTCTTGTATCCCTAATCAGCTTTCTTTGCAAACCAAAAATAGCATACAAAGACTCCATAATAAATTCTCTAGATTGTCCTATAAAATCTTCTCCAACTCTCATAATATGCGATAATTTTTTGCCAGACTGCTCAATAATATCTTCATAAAAATCAACACCAGAATATACTATCACTCTTGTAAAACCTGCAGAAACAGAAACCCCCTTATAAGGCTTTATATTTAGCTTATAAACAAGCTTTTTATTTTTGTCATAAATTTCTAATAAATTTCGTTCTATATTTGATTTTATAGTTGGATACCAATTTAAAGTCTGCAATTTCCCAACAGCTCTAGCATCTTCTTGCCTATAAATTAAACCATAAAATCTCTTCCAACCTACAAATTTTACATAAATAGTATCATCTGTATTAGAGCTTATCCGAAAATTCCAGCCATCTTATAAAGCCTTAAAGAACAAGCAAGATGCAAAAAGCTATCATAAGATTTTCTTTTTTTAGCCCAACA
>LBOA01000019.1 GCA_000989195.1 candidate division TM6 bacterium GW2011_GWF2_30_66 | reverse complement strand
AATGAATATAATGCAAAAATCTTCTTTTATCTAATACTACGGCCAAGCCTTGATAGTCTCACTAGTCAAACTAGTGGTTTACCTTTCTTAAATTATAAATTAGATATATTTTAATTTTATTTAAATTTACTAATACCATTTGACAGTAAAAACCATAACACTGTTTTATTAAATAACGCAAGCTTGAAAATACTTACTTCTCCCGTTCGCCCCGAGTTAATCGTCCTTCACAAAGTTCAGGATGCTCGCAAACTATGCAGAGAAACTTCGAGGGGTCTAGGGACCTGTATTTTTATTAAAATTTATGTAGGCAAATTGTATAATTTCACACAAAAACTTTTAAGTAAAAAAAGCCTGGTTCTTTACGCCAGGCCATAATTTATTTAAATAATTCTAATTTTTACTATTAAATAATGTTTTCCCAAGGCTCTTCTTCATATAATAGTGTTTCCCCAAGACTCTTCTTCATATTCTTCATTTTCTTCTGCATTCAAAATCTCTTGACTAGTCATAGGAATTTTTTCAATTGTATCCTTCACCCATGACCAAATACCTTTAGATCTACTTACAACACCATTGCCAATAGATTTTGCCGATTTTCCAACAAAATTTGCAGTTTCAGTTACAGGCTTAACAAGTAATCCATGAGTCAAATTTACGCCTAATCCATTAACAAAATCATCACTATGTTTTTTCACATCAACAACAGTATTAGAAACTTCTTTTAACAAATCTTTAACTTCTTTATTAGCTTCACCCATTCCCCGTAGAATGTCGCCTTGTAATTTACCTATATCACCCACAAAACCATCTCTTTGCTGATTTATAGCCGTGCTTACACTATTAACACTATCATTAATAGCATCATTCACCATCTGCTTAATAAACATTTTCCATAATACTATTATTGCGATCAAAAAACCTGCAGAAAAACCTGTTCCAACCAAAGCACCATCAATAAACTTTTTAAATGAACTAGCGGCTACTTTTGCGGACGCCCCAGAAACATTCCCAGCTGAAGCAAATACTTTTGCGACAGTAGGATACTTTTGCGAAAAAGTATTATTATTTTTTCTTGAAAACTTATTATAAAATCCCGCATTTACTATCATCGGGCTTATCGAAAAACTTAATATAAAAACAGACAAAATTATACTCAATTTTCTTTTAACATCATTAATAAAAATAAATAACATATTTTATTCTCCGAACAAAATGGGGTTGTAAATACTAAAATTATATATTAATTTATATTATCACTCTATAGCACATATTAATCAATATCATTTAATAAAAGGTCATCGCTGCTTTTATCTTCGCACTCTTGAAACTCAGAATCGTCTTCTTCTTCCGAATCATAACCAACAGGCTCAAAATTTTCTACTTCAAGGCCTTTGACTTCTAAGCTTGGTTCTTCTAATTGGCTTAAATCTTTTTGCAAAGATTCGCTCAAAGCCAACGTGCTTTCTTTCTTATTTTCTTCAACCTGCTTAAGCAATTTTTCAATCTCTAACTTATCTTGCTCTTCTTGCTTGTTTTTTTTATCTACATTTTTTACAATTTCATCAACAAAATCTTTAACTTCTACTTTTTTTACATTTTCATCAAGATTTAAAGCCTTTTGACCTTGTAATTTTCCACTTGCAACCAAAGATTCAACTCCTTCAGGAGCTATTGCTATTGGCTGATCAACAACTATTTCTTTTTTTTCTTCAATTATTGGCTTTTTACCAAACCAACCACCCAAGAAACCGCCTATTCTAGCGAAAAAACCTAAATTCTTCTCTTCTTTTTTCTCTTCAACTTTTTCGACTACAGATTCTTTATTCTTATTAATAACAACTTTATTATTAGCTTGATACTTTTTTAATAAACCATCTAGCTGCTCTTTAGAGCTAGAATCAACAGAAAAATTTTCCCCGTATTCTTTAACACCTAAAGCTAAAATTTCATTTGCCATTTTAGCTGCACCATCTTTATCTTTTTCTAGATATTCTGCAAAACCCATTTTTACTTTTTTAACAGATTTACTTAACTCTTTTTCTTCTACTACCTGTTTTTCTTCTTTTTTCTCTTCAACTTTTTCAACGACAGGTTCTTCTTTTTTATTAGCAATTTCTTGGACATAATCAGCAGAAAAATCTATTTCAAAATCCTTAACTTCAATTTTTTTATTTTCTTCTTCTATTGTTTCATCTTCAATTTTTTCATCTTCAATTTTTTTTTGCCCTCCACGTACTGATACTTCTTCTACCACTTTACCGTCAACTTTATTATCTAAAAGTGATTCAAAACCCTGTGCTGGCAAACCAGTTGGAGCTACAACATTTGTTATAGGCAAAAAATTACTTAAAACAGACTTAGCTCCATCAAAAGCTTTATTTCCAAGAGTTTTAGCTCCATCAAAAGCTTTATTTCCAACCGACTTAGCTCCATCAGTAATCTTCTTGCAAACTAAAGCCACCTCTTTATTTATTGCCTCAACTAATATATCAGATCCAATATCTTTAAATTTTTTTTCATTCTGCTCTAAAACTGCTGGTGCCATTCTAATCAACCGATCAACACCCTCACCAACAACAGAATTAACCTCTTTTTTAAATACAAACTTCCATAAAAGAAACCCTAGCAATCCTAAACCACCAGTAACTACCGCAGCTCCGGCAAAGTTTCTTTTAGTCAAAAGACTTTTAGATGAAAACTTATTAAATTTATTAAATTTATCTTTAAGTAAATAACCAACTAATGGAATAGCTGCTAAAACTGGAATAACTACAAATGCTGCTTTTGTTAAAAAACTAAAAATTTTATTTTTTGAATTTGCTGATTGCTCATTATTTTCTTGATTTTCAGGCTCAACTTTTGCCGACCCTTCACCATTATTTATCGCAGCAGAACCCTCTAAATTATTAGCCGGTACGCCTTCCACTGACTGTGAATTTACAACATCAGCTAATTTAGGCTCAGTTGCCTGTATTAAACATGGACTTAAAACTGCATTTAACATCGAAATAAATAATACTAAAGCTGTCGCCTTCTTAAAACTTTTTAAAACTTTCACTTGAAATCCTCCATAAATAATTAAACTTAAATTACTGAATAAATTAACAAAATTGTTTTTGAAAATATTTGAAAATAATAAAAAATAATAAATTTACTATAAAAACCCATATTTTCAATATTATTCTAATATTACAGCAAAATAAAAGCACCGTCAAAAGCCCCAAAAAACCTAAATTATACAGTAAAAAAAAAGAATTATTTTGACAAAGAGAAAAGTTTTGCGTAATATTTGTATATAAACTTTAAACTAATTAAATTTAACGGGGACATAAATAGCATGAAAACGATAAATTCTAGACAAAATCAAGAAATAAAGCTTGTTGCAGAACTAAAAACGCAAAAAGAACGCCAAAAACAACAAAAATTTGTCGCCGAAGGCTTACGAACATGCGAAGCTTTATTTAGATCTCATATCTTACCAGAACGCATATACTGCACCGAAAAAATGCTAGACAATGCTCAAAATTTAGTAAAAATAGAAAAAATTTCTGGGACCAATCATTTTACTGAAATTATATTAGTTCCAGATATGGTAATGGAAAAAATTAGCTCAGCATCTACACCAAGCGGTATTTTATGCGTATTTCATATTCCAAAACAACCCGATCTAAATAAATTATCTTCCGGAATTGTACTTACCGGTATTTCTGACCCTGGAAACATGGGTACACTTATAAGAACTTGCACTGCAATGGGCTTTGAAACAGTGATTTCAATAAATTGTACAGACGTGTTTTCACCAAAAGTTATTCAATCTAGCGCAGGAGAATTAGACAAAATCAATATTTTTCACTTAACTTGGGAAGAGCTATTAAAAGCAAAAAAACACTTAAAACTTATTGCGCTTGTTGTATCGGGGGGCAAAAATCCAGAAAATATAAACTTCAAAGATAGCTTAATGGTAATTGGAAGCGAAGCCCATGGAATACCTGAAAAATGGATATTGGATTGCGACGAAAAGCTTACTTTACCTATGCATGGCAAAACTGAAAGCTTGAATGCTTCTGTTGCTGGATCTATTGCTATGTATCTGGCAAGTGTTCAAAAATAATGCTATTCTAGCCAAAATTATCCCAAAAATCGCTATCAAGATCCCCGAATTCAAAGTCCAAAGACTTTGAACTTAATTTGCAATCCTGTAATTCTTGCTGACCAGCAATAGCAAAATTTTCGTTATAAGGCAAACCATATTGCTTATAAAAAGCATGCGTAACATTTTGAAATTTCTCAGCCTCTGGAGCCTTTAAAAATTTTGCATGCTTACCAATATCCAAACAAAGCAAATAAGCATGTTTATGCCCACAACTAATCAATTTTTTATACAATCTAATAGTAGAAAAGCATGGCACAGTTTTATCTGTTTTTGAACAAACAAAAAGCACCGGGATATTTTTATTCATTTTTGGCAGCCAATCTATGGGATGCTTACCTTTATGCTCATATTTAGAAATTTTTATAAATAATCTATAAAAAAAATTAGTTTTAAAAACGTCATAAACATGAGCGAATGGCGAAATCAAAATCACAGCCTTTACTCTTTTACAATCATAAGAACCCATAAAAACGCTTGCTGCAGAAGCGCCCCTAGAAACACCAACCAAAACAATATCCGTTTCTTCTTTTTTTATCTCATTATACGCATTTTGCAATACAGAAAGTTCATTTTCTTGACCAAAACTTGTTTGAAATATATTTGGAAAAGGTTTGCATACCACATCCGGATAATTAAATGTTTTTACTGGCCCGTCTATTATATAAAATTTGTTTATTTTAGGCTTATCTCTTCTTGTCCTGTATTCTCTCATGTACGTATTAGCCTGTCTACCTGTATCGGCAAAGCCATGAGAAAATAAATATGTAACAGAATTTATTTTTTCCATAAAAATCACCAATAAAAAAATAAATACATATAAATAATATTGCTTCATGCTACCCCCGAATACAATATCTAATTAATTATATATTTAAAAATATACTCAACTAAATAATCGCAGTTTCATGTAACATTGCGCAATAACTTTATTACTTTTTATTTAACCAAAACAGGAAATATCAGTGTATAAAGAATTTTTAACAACTTTTATATTTTCACAAAAATTATTCTCTAACTTAATATCCAACTTTTTAGTATCTTTTTTACTATATTTTTTAAAACCCTGATCTTCAGAAGAATTACATTCACCAAAAATTTTATTTTCTATTTTTAATTTGGTCTTTATAGAATTATCTGTAGCAATTTTTGTCTCGCAACAAGCCTTATCACACACAAATTCAACAGGCGCCGATTTTTTAATATTATTAGCTTTTTTACTTGCTAAGTCTTTACCTGCTATTTTATTATGGCTTTTGATAGCATCAGAAAGAAACTCTGTGCCAGGCTTTAACGTTCTTTCTTGTGTTTTTCGATCAACTGAATATACGCCATATTCAAAATCATAACCTTCCATCCAATCAAAGCTATCCATTAAACCCCAAACAATATAGCCTCGCACATCAGCACCTTCTTTCATAGCTTTAGACAATGACTTCAAGTGGCTTCTATAATAAATATCCCTGTAAGCTGCATTATTTGTAGCAATACCATTTTCTGTAACATAAACAGGTATATTAAGTTTTTTTGCCAATTTACTATCAACCTGTTTTAATGCATCATAAAAACCATCAGGATAAACTGTTGCAAGTGAACTTTGGGTAGGAATACTATCAGCTCTAGGTACAACCTTAAAGTTTGACATATAAGCACCTGTATAATAATTCAAACCTATACAATCTGCAGCACCAATAGCTTCTTTATTTTTATACTTAATAGAATTTTTCACTCCCAAAACAGGTATTCCAATACTTATATCTAAAATACCTTTTGTAAAAAAATCATAAATAGAACTATTATTTATTTTATCAACAAAAGAAACGCCTACGCTATCCCAAACCTGCCAAGATCTATACTTATCAACAGGGAAAATAATTTTATATATTCCAATCGTAGAAACCGACTCTTTTTCACATTTTTTAGCTTTTCTATAAAATTCAACATGCGCCTGTAATAAATTCTTAAGAACTTTTAACGCCAAACCCATATCCTTTTTAAATGGCGGCTTTGTACCCATATAATATGCATGCAATGATGTGCCCGTAAAAGTATTAATTGTAAACCATATTGGATTATATTTATTTAAACGCTCAAACATCGTCATGCAATAATCTACAAAATATTTTATATTCTCTTCTTTTTCAAATGCCCCTTTATTTTCAAACCACATTGGATGCGCATAGTGATACAATGTTATAATCGGCCTTATTCCCTGTTTTTTTAATTCTTTACAAACATCTTCATAATGATCTATTGCTTTTTTATTAAATTCACCAGGCTTTGGCGCAACTTTACCCCAAGATATTGAAAACCTATAAGCATTACAACCGAAATTTTTCACTAGCTTTATATCTTCTTTATATCTCTTCCAATGCTCGCAAGCCACTCCTGGATCTGATATTACTTTGTCTTCTTTTTTATCTCCAACCTCTATTACCACTTTTTTGCCAATAACTGCTTTCCATTGGCAATAATTTTCTTCACTTGCACCATCATCTCCTTCAACCTGATAGCTTGAAGTACCTAAACCAAACAAAAAATCACTGTTTTTTATATTTTTATTTTCTAAATTTATATCTTCTATTTTTATTTTTTTATATTCATCTACGATTTTTTGATATTTTGCATCTACAACACTTGTATTCTTATTAATACTTGTTTTTTTTACACTATTATTTTCACAACAAGTCAAACACTCACTAGACTCACATTTACTATTTTTTAATTCTTTGCTATTTAAAGAAACACTTTTGCTTATTTTATCTGGCTCAGTACAAAAACAATTAAATATTACACCAAAACTAGATAATATAACAAATACTAGAAATACAGATTTTTTATATAACAAACACATAAAATTCCCTAAATTTATATTTATATTTTATTAATTTTTTATTTTATTTTTAAAAATAGGCTTATTATAGGGACAATTATACTATATTTAGTTCTTTTTTGCTAATTTGCAAAATAGGCCCCGAAATTTATTAACTTATGCAGATTAACAGAATTTGCAATTAGTGTAAAACAATTACATACAAGCAAAAACCAATTATTCTATATTTTAAGCTCTTTACACAAAGCAAATGCTCATATATCATAAATATATAATTAATAATATTAAATCCTAAAACTATCCTCAGGACTACAAATGACCGAAAAAAGCTCTTTATCGCTAAAAACTGCAATTTTAATAAATATAAACATAATGCTCGGAATAGGAATTTTTGCAAATACTGTAAAAATAGCAAAACTTTCAGAAGCTTTAAGCGCTTTATCTTATATCATTATTGGCATTTTAATGCTCCCGCTAGTTATTTCTATGGCAAAATTAAGTCAATTATATCCAGACGGAGGCTTTTACGCATATGCAAAAAACGAAATCTCAACTTTTGCGGGCTTCTTTTCATCTTGGGGATATTTAATTGGCAAACTTGCTTCTGGCGCATTCGTAACACATGTTTCATTATCACTCATTCAAAAACTTATGCCATCTCTTGGAAACATTAATATTTTTACCATTGAAACTATAGTAATAACTATTTTTGTTTTACTAAATATGCTTAATATGAAAAGTGGCGGAAAAATTCAAGCTGGTTTTACAATACTTAAAATTATTCCTATTATATTTGCCATATTTTTTGGCTTATTTTTATTTGATCTATCAAATTTTTCTAGTATAAATAGAATATGGGAAGGAATCCCAAAATCTTTACCATTTCTACTTTATGCAACAATCGGCTTTGAATCTATTTGTGTTTTAAGTAACAAAATAGAAAATCCATCAAAAAACGTTTCAAAAGCTATACTTATAAGCTATTTTATAGCTATATCTATAATGACAATTTATCAACTTATTTTTTATGGCGCCCTTGGTACAATACTTTCTTCGATAACCCAAACACCAGAATATTTACAAACCTTCCCTGTTTTTCTACAAAAATTACTACCAAATATGCCTACTTTTGCCCTTTATCTTAAAGCAATACTTCATATTGCTATTGCATCATCTGCATTAGGAGGAAGTTATGGCATAATGTTTAGCAATACTTGGAATATACATACACTCGCAAAAAATAATCATTTATTTTTCTCTAAAATGTTTACAAAATTTAATCAACACGGAATTCCATTTGCCTGTGTAATACTTATTGGCTTTATATACTTAACTTATTTATTTATAACCGGCGGAGATCAAATGCAATTGCCCGCAACGGCATCACTTGGGATAGTATCTGCATATACTCTATCGATAATATCTCTTTTAATAGCAAAAATAAAAAATCCAGGGATAAAGATTAATATATTTATCCCTATTGTATCGATATTTAACTGTATTTTACTTATGCTGTCATGCATAAATATGCTTATTAACGGTGGAATATCATCCCTTACAATTTTTGCAACACTTATGGCTTTTGGCTGCAGCATGTACTTTTTTACAAAAAAACAAATAAAAATTTAGCGTAATTTTAAAGTAATTAAAGCTAAAAGACACAAGATAAGAGAAATAATTCCAAATCTAACAGTAATTTTTGATTCTGGCCAACCAAGAAGCTCAAAATGATGGTGTATTGGTGCCATTTTTAGCACCCTTTTACCAAAAACCTTAAATGAGTAAACCTGCGCCACAACAGAAAGAACTTCTACAACAAAGAGCCCTCCAGCAATTAAAACCAAAAATTCTTGCTTTGCCATGATAGCTATAAGAGCAAGAGAAGCCCCTAAGGCTAAAGACCCAACGTCGCCCATAAATATTTGAGCCGGATAAGCATTATACCACAAAAAACCAAGCGATGCTCCGGCTAAAATCATACCAAAAATAGCTACTTCTGAGCTCGCTGCAAATGGTATTTGTAAATACGAAGCAAAATTAGCATGACCCGCCAAATAAGCAACTATAGCAAAAGTAATAGCGTTAGGAATAACAGAACCTATAGCAAGACCATCTAAACCATCAGTTAAATTAACGGCGTTACTTAAACTTACAATTATAAACATCGCCCAAGGAATAAAAAACAAGCCTATATCAGGAGAAAAATTTTTAAAAAACGGAAAAGAAATAACTGTCGTAAATCCACTACAGAACATTAAACCAACAGAAACTATAAACGCAAAACCACACTGTAAAACAAACTTCTTTTTAGCAGAAATACCCCTTTTTTTATTTATTTTGTCCCAATCGTCCATAAAGCCAATTGCTCCAAATCCAAATAAACAAAATAGAAATACCCATAACTGCAAATTAATCAAATCACACCAAATAAAAGCATTTACTAAAACAGTAACCAATATAAAAATTCCACCCATTGTTGGCATATCATCTTTTTTTCTATGATTTTCTGGGGTATACTCACGTGCTTTCGATCTAAACATTTTTTGCGATTTATTTATAAACCACTGCCCGAATATAATTGAAAATAATAAAGAACCCAGAAATCCTGCTATTGCCCTAAAACTTACATAATGTAAAACGTTCATAAAAGAAAAATACTGCTTTAGATATAGCGACAAATGGTACAACATAAACTTAAACCCTATCGGTCATAAACAATTTAAATATACACAAAACCACAAACCATACTTTAAAAATACAAAACTATAAAAGCATAAATCTATATTTATAAAAATATTTACTCACATAAATATAAAATAATTTTTTTAAAATATAACAAGAAAATAAGAAGTATATACACATAATTTACCAGAAAATCCTAAATTTTCCCACTTTATCTGTATAGTTTGATCAACTGAGATTATTAGGGGGGCTTTTGACGCCAAATACCCCTAGTTTATAATATTACTATAACTTTTGGATAACCCCATTAACCAAAACCTGTATTTAAAATTTTCTTATAATATTGGGCTTAATTTTAGATTAACCCATAAATAAACCTGAAAGGTATAATTATGAAATTTATTAAAAAAATATTGCCTATAGTTGCAGTATCGTGCCTTTTTGGCGCACAATTAAAATCTGCAAATAGCGCTTCAACAGATTATGCTACAATAGAAAAAGCAAGCAAGATTATGTGTGAATTTTGCACAGTTATTAAAGAATTTTTCAATAAACAAAATACAGAGAGCTTTAATGCTCATCTAGGTAGATTCGAAATAATAATTGCATCTGTAGATGGCTTAACTAATGAAATAAAAGAAAAAGTTGATCAAACCAGCTCTGTTAAGCATAAAGCTTTTTTAAATATCTTAAATGAATTGCGCGAAACCCTAAAAACTGCATATAAAGCCCTACAAACAAGAAGTTCAAAAATAATAATGACAACTTTTCAAAAAAGCCTGTCTAAGAAATTTATAAACGACACAAAAACAAAACTTGAAAATACAAAACAATATTTAACTGAAAACGAAAAAAATCTAGTAATAAAAATCTTAAAAATATCAGAAAACACCTTAAACACATTGCCATCAGATATTTCTTGCGCAGCTATTATCTCTAAAATAGTCAAAAGATAAGATAGGGGAATTGGAGTTATTCTCTCAACATTGGCTTAATCTAAAAATGCTTTATTTGCTTTGTTATGCAAATAATAGTAAAATATATTGTATAAAAAACCCTCAATTATGCGAAAAACATAGTTGGGGGTTTTTCAAAATAAATTTAATTTTCATGCCCGTATAGCCAGCGACCTTAAACAACAAATTTGGGCAGTTAATAATAAAAGTAAATTTAGTAAAAATTTAAAATTTTAGATAAATAATATGCATAACAAAAATATAAATAATAATTTTAACACAGAAGCTCTTGATAGCAATATCTTTGACGTAATAGTCATTGGCGGCGGCCATGCCGGCGTCGAAGCCTGCTGGGCACTATCCAAAATGGGCTCAAAAACTTTGTTAATAACACTTGATACAAACAAAATAGGCTATATGCCATGCAACCCTGCAATAGGTGGCGTAGGCAAAGGACATATTGTATATGAAATTAGCGCCCTTGGTGGCCTAATGCCAAAAATATGCTCAAAAACTTACCTACAAGCGCGCATGCTAAATACAAAAAAAGGTCCTGCTGTCCAAGGCTTGCGACTACAAATAGATAAATTCGCTTATAATAATTTATGCAAAGAAACTCTTGAGAATCTTGATAATTTAACTATTTTCGAGGGAATGGCTCAAGACATAATATATAATCAAGATAAAGTAACTGGAATTAAAACAGAATGTGGCAAAACATTTAACACAAAAGCAGTAATTTTGACTACAGGCACATTTTTAAATGGTGTTGTACATGTTGGAACGCAAAATCATAAAGCTGGCAGGATTGGCG
Source organism: candidate division TM6 bacterium GW2011_GWF2_30_66 (assembly GCA_000989195.1). Lineage (GTDB taxonomy): Bacteria > Babelota > Babeliae > Babelales > Vermiphilaceae > GWF2-30-66. Next base: position 10,025 of record LBOA01000019.1, on the reverse strand, counting down.
AAAAATCTGTCCCTAAACTAACCAATTCTTTGACAAAAGTTGGTCTAAAAATTGGAAGATTAAAAACTGGCACACCACCAAGGCTTTTAAAATCTAGTCTAGACTGGTCCAAAATGGAAATTCAAGAGACAGAGCAAATAAGCTATATGTTTGAATTCGACCAACTAGAAGTTAAAAATACACATAATTGCCATATAACTCATACAACTTCAAAAACTCATGCAATAATAAGAGAAAATATACACTTATCTGCTATGTACAGTGGCAATATAACTGGCATAGGCCCAAGATATTGTCCATCAATAGAAGATAAAGTATCTAGATTTGCAAGCAAAGAATCTCACCACATATTTGTTGAGCCAGAAGGCGCAGATTCTGATGAAATTTATCCAAACGGCATATCTACGTCTTTACCAAATCATGTACAAGATGAATATATCAAATCTATACCAGGCTTTGAAAACGCAATTATAACCAAATACGGATATGCAATAGAATACGATTTTGTGCATCCTGAACAACTAAAAAACACACTTGAAGCAAAAACTATTAATGGCCTATTTTTAGCAGGACAAATAAATGGAACAACTGGATATGAAGAAGCTGCTGCCCAGGGCCTAATGGCTGGCATAAATGCGCACTTAAAAACACATGACATAGCGCCATTTATTTTGAAACGCGACGAAAGTTATATTGGCGTAATGATAGACGATCTTGTAACTATTGGCGTTGACGAGCCATATAGAATGTTCACTTCTAGAGCCGAAAGGCGATTGCTGCTCAGACAGGATAACGTATTTTTAAGACTTACAGAAAAAGGCTATAATCTTGGCTTAGTTGACAAGAGCTTATACCAAAATTTCTTAAAAGAAAAAAGCGAACTAGAAAATGTACTAAAAATATTACGTGAAACATATAAACATGTAGAATTACTAGAATTTTTTGGGCAAAGCGAAGAAAACCAAGAAAAAGAGCTAAACTATAAAGAAATTATCAAAACTCTCACAGGTCTAGAACTAACCGAAAGAAACTCACTTTCTGTATACGCCGAAGTTAGGTATGGACCGTATCTAGCGCGAGAAGAGCTTGAAATTAAAAAACGAGAAAAATTTAGTCAGTTAAATATTCCAGAAAGCTTTGAATACAAAAATTTACCTGGCTTATCTATAGAACTACAACAAAAACTAGCTAAACATAAGCCAAAGAATATCGCTCAAGCATCGCTTATACCTGGCATCACCCCTGCAGCAATATCTTTGTTAATTTTCAAAGCAAGAGAATTAGGAAACTAATTAATTTTAAATTAATTAGTTTTGATAACGCGCTTGCAATTAAAGCCATTAAGCTTCCAATCTTTAAACTCACCTGACAAATTTAAAATCGCATATGTATTTAACATATACTTTACTAACTTAATTTGTCCTCTTACAGGCATGCCTAAAGTCCAAACCGGAAACTCTTCATTTAAAGTAAACTCTAGTTTATCAACATCCTCTTCTTTTTTTAACCCATTATTTTTTATCCAAGAATTATAAATTCCATAGCAATTGGCCAATAAAAAACGCATTCCATGGTGCTGGTGCCCCCTAAATATCGACACAACTTTATAATTTTCAGAGCTATACGCCTTTAACAGATCCAAAGTCGCACTATGACAAAAAGAAAATGAACCTATACCTCGCTCAGAATATTCAATATAATTATTATTAATAAGCCCTAATTTTTCGATTATAAAATCACTCCACATAAAACCGAGGTCTCGTGACAAAATAATATTTGAAATTCTGTCCCCATAAAATTTACGAAATTTTTCAAAAATATTATCACAGCCATTTCGCCTTTTTAGCCAAGACAAATCTAATTTATCTATAATTTGAAAAACAGAACTTCTACTATCTGAAAGCAATAAATGTGGATTAAATCTAGGCTCAAGCCCGCCATGAGTAAATAAAATATAATTAATCTTATTCCCACCATCTTCTTTGACTCCTGCAAACACAAACGATGGCAAAGTATTATAAAATTTACTTATATTATCAAAATTACCAATAGAATCTATAACTTTAGACGCGAAATTAAAGTCTATATTTTCTGATACGTTTTCATGATTACCTCTCAATAAAAACACTTGCCCTGGATTTTCTATAAAAATCCTCATTAGAAAATAAACAACCTCAAAACTATTATCCCCACGATCTACATAATCCCCCAAAAAAAATATTTTTAAATTTTTATCTTTTATTTTAAACGGATTACTTTTATCCAAATGTCCTTTATTAATAAAATCTTGAACAAGCTCTAATAAAGCATCTAAATCAGCATGAATATCTGCGTGCATAGCTATTTTACTATTATCATCTAAAATAATTTTTTGCCCAAAAAAAACATCTAAAACCCCTGAGCATCCATAATCACGATTCTCAAATTCAAAAAACCTACCATCAATCGCTTTATTTCCTATAAAATTTGAGCTTTCACCTATATTTTTTCTAGATAATCTTATATATTCCTGCAAAACTAATCTAAACTCCTGACTATCTAACTCATTTTTTTTATTATAATTTTCTTCAAACTCAAAGAACGTTAAAAATTTTTTGTGCTCTATAATTTTTCTTTCACTATAATTGCCCCCACCTTTTTTTATGAAAAAATCTTGATTATTGCTTCCTAGTTCTTCTTTCAAATCAAATTCTGTCTCAGAATTATTTATAATCTCGCTATTATCTTTAGATAAAACATCTTCTAAATTTATGCTTAATTTCCGTTTTTTCTTTTTATTTATCTCTTTTTTACCAAAAATTTCATTATTTTTTGCTAAAAAATCTCTATCGCCCATACCCATAGATAAAGAGGCCATATTAAAAAATATAAAAACATAAAATAACTTAAACTTATTGTTTAATTTCACAATCAAAATCCCTCTTATTTACGCCAAAAACTTAAGATAAAAACAAAAACCTAAAAACAATTTATTACTTGTAAATATATAATTTTAATTATTACTAAAAATCTAAAAATTTATACATTTCAAACAAAATATAAAACGACAAAGCCTTAAATTTAATGTAATATAAAGTAAAATATAAAAATAATTAAAATTAATTATAAATATTAAACTACAACTCGTGATCTGGCAAATAACTGGAAAAATTTTCCAAAACAAATAAGTAGGAAATTTTATGAGCAAAGAAATTTTGCATATCTGGGGACCTTTTTCAATTCAAAGCTATGGCCTTTGTATGGCTATAGGCATATTGGTTGCATCATGGCTATTTTTAAGAGATAAAAGACGAGAATCAATAATTTCTTATGATCAATTTAATAAAGTAATAACATTTGCTATAATTATCGCCATTGTCGGAGGCAGATCTCTTTTTTTAGCAGAAGAAAGTGAATCAATAACAGATTTTTTAGGAATATTTAAAATATGGGAAGGCGGCCTTTCGTCTTTAGGCGCAATTTTAAGCGTACTAATTTTTGTTCCCATATATCTAAATAGCTTAGGCGTAAATTTTATAAGATTTTTTGATTTAGCAGCTTTATACGCCCCAATAATAGAGTGCATAGCTCGAATTGGATGCTTTACAGCTGGATGCTGTTTTGGGATGGAAACAAGCTTGCCATGGGCAGTTCTGCATAAAGAGTATACTTCTTTAGGCCAGACAGTATACAAATATGTACACCCAACACAAATTTACAGCTCCATAGTTGCTCTTTTTATTTTTATATTAATGCAAATAGTTGTCCAGAAGAGACTTAAAAAACAAGGTCAATTAATCGCAGCTTATCTAATGCTAACAAGTTTAGCTAGATTTTCTATAGATTTTTTAAGAGGCGACAGAACATACTTTGATAATACAGCAAGCTTTTCTTCGCTATCATCATCACAATTAATATCAATATTAATATGTTTACTTTCTTTTATTAGTATTATATTAATTCAGATTTACTCAAAAAAGACTAAAAACAAATAATAAAAATAGGTTTTTAAAAAATTAATGAATATTTTTAATTACATAAAGACAAAAATTCAAATACTTGATGTGATAAGTGAATATACTAGCCTAAAAAGAGCCGGAAACTACTGGAAAGGCCAATGCCCTTTTCATAGCGAAAAAACTGCATCTTTTACGGTTAGCCCTCACAAAGAAATTTTCTACTGCTTTGGCTGCCACGCTGGCGGCGATGTTATAACTTTTATCTCAAAAATAGAAAACTACTCTCAAATAGAAGCTGCAAAACATTTAGCAAAAACATATAATATAGAGCTGCCTGAACAACTAACTAAAGAACTAGTAACAAATACAAAAGAAAAAGAAAGATATTTTGCATTATGCGAGGAAGTTGCAAATTGGTGTCATGAAGAACTTTTAAGATCACCAAAAGCTATTGCGTACCTGAAAAATCGCGGCTTTACTCAACAAATGATCAATTTATACAATTTAGGATATTTCCCAACAGGTTTAGCGTCAATAAGAGCTCTTACTAATTACATAAATAAATATTCATTTATGCAAGATGATTTATTAGATGCAAAAATAATTGGCGAGGGTCAAAAAGCCACGTATTCTCCATTTGAAGAAAGAATAATATTCCCTATAAAAGATATTATAGGCAGGTATTGTGGATTTGGCGGAAGAATATTTAAGGACGGCGATACAAGACCAAAATACTATAATTCACATGAAAATATATTTTTTAATAAAGGCGCACTATTATTTGGTTTTGATATTGCAAAAAAAAGCTTAAATAAATGCGATCACATGTTCATGGTCGAAGGTTATACCGACTGTATAGCTATGTCACAGCATGGTTTTACGAACACAATAGCAACGCTTGGCACAGCATGTACCCAAGAACATCTTAAAATTTTATCTAGATATGTAAATTATATATATATTTTATATGATGGAGATAATGCTGGGAAAAATGCAATTATGCGACTTACAGAGTTATGCTGGCAAGTAAATATCGAGTTAAAAGTTATAGTTTTACCTGAAAGTGAAGATCCTGCATCTTTTTTAAATAAAAATGGCGACTTAAACAATTTAATAAGCGAATCAAAAGACATCTTCTTTTTCTTTATAGACACTATTTGTCATGGGTTTTTATCAAAAACTTTATCTGAAAAATTAAAACTCGCAAATGACATCATAAAAACAATAAATACTATACAAGATCCGTTAAAACGAGATATATTAATGCAAAAAGCCTCTAAAGTAATGCAAATACCCATAGACTCTATTACGAAAAATAATGGCACCAGTAATACTGGCTCTGCAAACAACATTAATAATAATGGGCTTTATAATAGCAACAGCACAAGCCAAAATGTTGGCAATTATTCCAACAATAATATTAGTACTAATAATTCTGGTTACTACAAAAAAGAAGAGCCAATTTTGCCTAATATAAACAACAATTGGCAAAATGAGGACCTTAAACTAGAAAAAAAAATATTTTTTGCTATAATAAATAACATAGAATTAACAACTGATGAAAATTCGGAGCTTTTACTGGAATATTTGCCGAGTCCAATAAAAGAGATTTTTGAAAAATTTAAAAATGATATTGATAATGGTAAAAACCATGATTTTGTTTCATTTTTTGAAACACTAAAAGAAGACGATAAACAATATTTAAGCAAACTTCTTTTGGAATTTGAAGATAATATAGAGAAAAAAACATTTGAACAACTCTTTTTGCAATTTCAAAAAAAACATTGGAAAAATATAGTAAAAAAAATAAAAGAAAATCTTGAAACAGCCAGAAAGGAATCTGACGAGAACAAGGTTGCAGAAATACTTAATAAATTTTACCAATTAAAAAAGAAAATATTGCGAACTGATTTGATAATTAAGTAAATAAAACCAAATAAATTGGGTAAAAAAATTATGAAAAAAAGTAAAAAAACAATTAAATCTTCTTCAAAAAAATCTGGAACAAAAAATAAAGTTAATAAAAAGCCTATTGTAAAAAAAGCTACTAAAAAAGCTTCTCCAGCAAAAGCAGCAAAAAAGAAAATTATAAAAACTGCTAAACCAGCTGCAAAAAAAATTATAAAAAAAGCACCTACAAAACAGGTAAAAGCAAAAAAAACAGCTCCAAAAACAAGCAAAAAAATTGTAAAAGCAGTAACACGAAAAAAACCTGCAATAAAAGCTAATACAGAAAAGGTTAAAAAACCTATTGCAAAAATACCTGTAAAAAAAACTGTTAAGCCTGTTTTAAAACCTGCTGCAAAAAATATTATAAAAAAAGAAATCGCTATAAAAAAGGCTCCTGTAAAGCTTACAGATAAAACAACTAAAGAATCTAAAAAAGAAACTAAAGTTACTAAAGAAATTGTAAAAGAGCAAATAAAAGAGCCCGCAAAAACAACAAAAGACTCAAAAGAAACTAAAAAAACTGCAGCTACAAAAGAAGCGCCTAAAAAAGAAGATGCTAAATCAAAAATTTTTGATTTAGAAGCCTTAGAAATTGGCCATGACGACATGCATGACATAGACAAAGAAGATTTAGACATAACAGATATGTTAGACTTAGTAGACGACACTAAGTTAAGTTCAATAAAAAAAAGTTCCGATAAAAATAAAGATATAGATCTAAAAAAAGAATTAATAGAAGAGTTAATAGAAAAAGGCAAAACAAAACAACACTTAACATACGAAGAAATTATTGAATTTTCTACAAGAAATCACCTAGAAGAAAAAGAAGTTACCGAACTAGTGCAATCGCTTGAAAAAAATGGCGTAGACATTTTTAGCGCAGAAGATATGGAATCTGTTGATATACTACATAAAGATGAAGATGAGCATCTGCAAATAGAAAAAGGTGCTGGTGTAATTGGCATAAAAGAAGATGATTATGAAGATGACGATGAGCCTTATGATAAAGACGAACTAAAAGCATCTTCAGCCAGCCAAGTTACAGATGGCGTAAAATCATATCTAAGAGATATAGGTAAAATACCTCTTTTAAATAAAAAAACCGAACTAGAAATATCAAAGAGGATCGCTAGCGGTAAAAGCGAATCTATAGACTCAATATCAAGATTTCCATTTATTCACAAAGAACTTATTTCTATGAGCGATAAACTTAAAAAGGGCGTCATACAAATAAAAGATGTTGTACAATTTTCTGAATTTGATGAAGAAAATATCCCTCAGGTAGAAGAAGAAAAGGAACAGTTCTTCTTAATCGCAAATAAAATAAAAGATATTATAAATAATGAAGAAAAAATATATATAAGCTATAGAGGCAAATTAGATAAAAAAAATCAAAAAGAAGAAATGTTAAAAGCTGTTGAAGACAATAAAAATAAAGTTGTTGATACAGTAAAATCTATAAAATTTGCAAATAAATTTATTAAGAAATTAACAAAAAAAATTGAAAAATATATTTTAAAAATTAGAGAAAAAGAAAATTTAGTAAAAGCCTGTGAAGATCAAATCTTAAAAATGAGAAAACATGACGCTCAAAATTCAAAAGATTTCGAAGAAATAGAAAAAACTTCTAGAATGGCTGCTAAATCTATAAAAAATATAGAATCCGAAATTGGCTTGCCTAGCGATATCGCAATAAAACATTACAAAAAACTTGTAAAAGGCCAAACAAAAGACAAAATGGCAAAAGACGATTTAGCAAAAGCAAACTTGCGGTTAGTTGTAAATATTGCAAAAAAATATGTAAATAGAGGCCTTCACTTTTTAGACCTTATTCAAGAAGGCAATATCGGTTTAATGAAAGCTGTAGAAAAATTTGAATTTGAACGTGGCTACAAATTCTCTACATATGCAACTTGGTGGATAAGACAAGCAATTACTCGCGCTATAGCTGATCAATCGAGAACCATAAGAGTCCCTGTTCACATGGTAGAAACATTAAATAAAATAAACAAAATAAAACGCACATACCTACAAGAAACAGGTAAAGAGCCTTCTCACGCAGAATTGGCAAAAGAACTAAATTTAGATGAGAAAAAGATTAAAAACATAATAAAAATATCAAAAGAACCTATTTCTCTAGAAACACCTGTTGGCGATAGTGACGATGCATTTATAAAAGACTTTATAGAAAGTGAAAATGATTTCTCACCTTCAGATACAGTTGCAAGCAATGATCTAAAAGAACGTGTAAGAGAAGTTCTAAAAACTTTAACGCCAAGAGAAGAAAAAGTTTTAAAAATGCGCTTTGGTATAGACGTTGCATCTGAACATACTCTTGAAGAAGTTGGAAAAGATTTTTCTGTAACTAGAGAACGTATAAGGCAAATAGAAGTTAAAGCTATAAAAAAACTAAGACATCCGTCTAGAAGCAAAAAATTAAAATCATTTATCGAAAAAGAAAATACAGATTTAAGCAATTATGAAGACGGCGATGATGATGAATCAAACGATTAATATCGAAAATATAATTAGCCTGCCATGTAAAATTTTACATGGCAGGCTACAAAATAAATATATAACAAATTTGAAACCAAAAAACACAAATCTTTTTAAAAAAACTATATTATCAACCAAAAAAAAGGACCAATAAATGGAACCTCCACTTTTAAATACTGCTTTTTATTTCTCTATTCTATTATTTATAATTTCACTTGTTGCATGCGCAATTTTTTCTTTTATCGAGACAAGCATAACAGCTTTAAGACTATTTAATCTAAAAGAGCTTGCATCAAAGAGCAATCGCTACAAAGTCTTTTTTGAAAGCTTAGAAAAACAACCACAAACAGTTTTGATAACTATTGTTATTGCAAAATGTTTGGCCGATGTTACAACTTCTGCTTTAAGTACACACATAATGGAACAAATATTTAAGAGTTTAAAGCTATCCAGTGGCTTAGGATTTTCTGTAGGAATAGCCATTGCTGCGGCAGCAATACTAATTTTTGGTGAAATTATTCCAAAAAATTTAGCCAAATTGCACGGAGAAAAAATCTTAAAATCTGTATTATGGCTAACAAGTTTAACATTTAAAACACTAAGACCTTTGGCCGTAACGGCAACTAGATTTTCTGACTTTTTATTTTATAAAATAGGCGGTAAAAAAGCTTTAGAAAATTCAAGTGATTGGGTATCTTCAGAAAAAGAAATTCAGTTCTTGATTGGACATATAACTGAAAAAGGCTTAATGGAGACAAAAAAAACCGAAATGTTGCAAAACATATTTGATTTAGGAACAACGCCAATAAAAGAAGTAATGGTTCCTTCAACAGACGTTATCTCATTAAGCGCAAGCAACTCACTGCAAGATGCTCTTGAAATTTTTTCTGATCAACAATACACAAGATACCCGGTTTATGAAGATAAAATAGACAATATAATTGGAATATTACATATAAAAGATGTATTTATATTAAAATCTGAGCAAGAAAATTTAACCATAAAATCTATAGTAAGACCCGTATCTTTTATTCCTGAGAGTGTAAAAGTAAATCAATTACTAAGAGAAATGCAAGAACAACACCAACATATGGCAATGGTTATAAATGAATTTGGCAGCATAACAGGAATAGTAACATTAGAAGATGTTCTTGAAGAAATCGTTGGTGAAATAAGTGACGAATATGAATCTACAGAAGAAAAAATTGTAAAATTAAGTCACGAAAATTGGCTAATTGATGCAAGTGTATCTTTAGATGAACTTGAAGGCTTACTAAAAATAGCTTTTGACACTGATGAAGCTGTAACTTTAGGCGGATTTTTAACCGAACAATTACAACATTTGCCTAAAAAAGGTGATTCACTAGATTATCAAAACTACAGATTCCAAGTTCAAAGCGCTGACCAAAAAAGAGTACATAAAGTACTTGTTTATAACTCTTCCAATCTAAACGATTAGCTTTAAAATATATTTTTTATGATTATAAATTTATTAAGGAAGGCCCTTTAAAAGGGCCTTCCTTAATAAATACTATTTTATATAGTGAAGCGCTAACCACGGCTTAAAAGCCGTGGCCTCCGCGCTTAAAACTTGAATTACTGATTTTTTATATATTCCCTAATTTTCGCCTCATCAACCAT
>LBOA01000018.1 GCA_000989195.1 candidate division TM6 bacterium GW2011_GWF2_30_66 | reverse complement strand
CGACGGCGATTCGCAACTTCGTTGCTCATTCTCGCCTACATGATGACAATTCATCCACGGGTTTAAAAGCCCCGTGGTTTTCTTGTCATATTAATAAAACTTACAACTATTTATCATTACTAAAAATAAAACTCTCTGATCTAATATTATTTTCGTCTTTTACAAATTCATTTGTTTTTTTAGCCTCTCTTTGACCAACCAACCAAACTATATTAGTTATAATCGTTTTTTTACTATCATAATCCTTATTTTTTAGCATAGATTGCGCAAGAAATTTAATAACACCAAGAGATTTAGCCTCTTCTCCTTCTAGTTTTGATTTTAAGTTAGAAACACTTGTTAGGCCATCTTTATTATTTATAAGCTCTTTTACTTTGCGAAAACATTCTAGCTTAATATTTTTATCTATTACACCATTATCATATAAAGCTACCTCAATTTTATCCAAAGCCAACTGTATTTCACAATCTAACCTATCAACTGTATCTTTAAGATCTCCATAAAGACTTCCAAAAATCGCATATTTTTTTACAGTCAAATCAAAATCTTTATAAAAATCTTTTATCCTTTTTTTAGCACTTTTTAATGCCTGTTCTTCTAAGCAACCTATTTCATTAGAATTTAATACAATTATTTTTTTTAATTTAAAATAATTAGAAATAAAAACACTCTCTATTTTTTCTGCCAAATCTTTAGCTATAAAAGCCCTTTCTTCATCTTTTACACCTATAAAAAAATCGCACATTAATCTTATTTTTTGCAAAATATTTATTTTATCTTTTATATTTTCTTTATCAGAAATAGATCTAGAAAAAAGCTCTATTTTTTTTAAAAACTGTGATTTTTGCGATCCTAATAGCTTTACTAATTCTAGCTCAAAATTTTCAGAACTATAAGAAAAAATATCGCTTATAATCTTTGAACAAATACGCTTTTCTTCATCAGACATTCTAATATTTTGATATTGTTTTAAATCTACTTTATTTAAAGCATCTTCAAACTTTTTAGCTACAACAACAATTTTATCAAACTCATCTTTATAAAAATCTTCAATAATTGCATATGTTTTAATATTATCTATATAAAACTTTTTAAATTTATTCATTCTTTTTAATCTACGTATTAACGTTTCTTTATCAAGCAATTTTATATTATTATCACTTAAATAGATTGATTCTTTTAATTTTAAAATAAGTGGCCTAAAAATAGACTCTATTTTTTCTAATAAATCTTTTTTTAAATAATTCAAATCAACATTCTTTGTTTCAATAAAAAAGTCACAAGTTGCGGCTATTTTTTTTATATTATTTCTTTTGTCATAATTATCATCGCTACTTAAAAGAAATTTTGCAAAAACTGCTAACTTTTTCAAAAAATCGAGCCTTTGCAATCCAATAAAATTTACCAATTCAAGTTCAAAATTTTCAATATTAATTGATAAAATTTTATTAATAATTTTTGAACAATTACGTTTATCCTCAGGAGACATCTCAATTTCTTTAAATTCAATTAGTTCTATATTATTTATAGCTTCTTTAAGCTTTTTAGACAAAATAAAAACTTTATCAAATATGTCTTTATAAAACACTTCAATAATTTTATAATTCTCTAAATTACTTGTATAACTTTTCTTAAATATTTCAATCTTATCAAGCCAATTTTTTAACGAATATTCACTTAAATTTCTTATTTCTTGATCGCTTAGAGCAATTACTTCATCTAACGTTAAAATTGAAGGAAATAAATCATATTTTATTATCTTAACTAAGCCATTAGATAAATTTTTTATATCACTATCAACTATATCAGGCTTATTTATAAACCATTCACAAGTTAATATAATATTTTTTATAATATTAATCTTACTTTGATCACACTCTTTCTTTAAAAAAGACTTTGCAAAAGCATCAATTTCTTTTAAAGATTTTAAACTCTCATTTTCTAAATAAATAAATAACTGCAATACTGGATTTTCTATGTTCTTAAAACAATCAATAATATTGAAAACTATTTTTGCATACTTAACCTTATTTTCTCTAGAAACCTTATTTTTTCCAACAGAAAGCTGCGAAATCTGCAATGGATTTAAAATATTTGTATCGCGAGATTCGATACATTTTTTTTCGATATTATCAATTTTATCTAAAAATACGCTGTAAAAATTATTAAGTAACGCATATTTTTTTATATTTTCATTAAATAGTTTTCTAAATTTATCTATTTGTTTTAATACTTTTTCCAAATTTTTATTATCAATTTCAGCTATTTGTTTATCTTCCAAATAAATTAACTTTTTCAATTTAGATACTAATGGCTTAAACGTATATTCTATATCAGTTATTAGGTCTTTTTCAATTTTTTCTATTTTTGTACTTAACTTTCCATCTTTAGATTTTTCTACAAAAATCACATAATCACTAAAATTTTCACCTTTTTTAATATTAAATTTTTCACGTATTTCATGTCTAAATTTTTCGTATATGCTTCCACCTGTTAATTTCTTACCAGAAGCACTTATCAGTACATTTCCAATACCACCATCAAAATCTACATTTTTAATTAAAAACAGGTCGCCAACTTCAACCTTTTCTCTTAATTTATCTTTACCATAAACCGTATATTTTAATATAAAATCTCTTTCACTATTATTTACGACAATAACACTTATAGCGCTTATATTTTTACAAAAAGCTGCTAAAAAAATAAACACCAAAATTAATTTGTATTCTGTTTTATTCATGAAACTTCTCCCAATTAAAAATATTTTAACTTATTTAAAAAAAGGGCCTGCCTAGCAAACCCCTTTATATAAAAACTAAATTCCATTTAATTAAGAATTATAACCATTAACAAAGATACTGTAATTATTAGGATTCTCTTCTTTATCCTTTTTTCCAGCACCAACCTGCGCATTTCTTTTGGCAATCATCCAATTACCTTTTCCAACAATATCCTCTTTTTTTGCTATATCCTCAGGAGAATATATTTCACCTTTATAACCCATATGCATTGCAACAAGAACGATATTTGCTATGTCATCAGACTGATAAGATTCCAAATTTTTAGTTATATCAACCTTACTTAAAATAATTTTTCTGACAATCGCCATATAGCTTAATAAAACATCCTGTCTAAAATTTTTAATTTTCTTATTAGTTAATACTTCTTGTTTTTCTTTACCCAAAATAACCTTAATTCTTATTTCCAATAAATCTATTTTACTTATTAAGTCTTTAAAATTTTCTTTCAAAATCTCAATCTTATTCAAAGTTTTACTAAATAATTGCACCTTTCCCAAATTTTCTCCAAGAACTGTATTACCTAACTCTTTTAATTTATCGTCACCTAACTTATGCAAATCAAATATAACAGGCGCAACATCTGAATAAATATAATTTAATTTTTTAATCAAATCTTCTTTTTTACTATCTATTTTTATAGCATTAAAATCTAAACTACCTATTCCAAGCGTAGTAGCTGCTTTATTAACAAAAACTATATAATCTCCATTTTTTAAATGAAAAGATCTGTAATGGTTTTTAGTTCCCAAAATTCGCATCCAAGAATCACCCTTTGCCCAAACTTTTTCATTATTTGCAAAATCTACATTACGTAAAACTAAAAATTCTCCAACTTTAAGTGTCGCCTTAAATAACTCATCTGTCCTTAATTTATCAATCTTTTTATATCCAGATTCTCTATCTTTTTTTACTTTAATCTTTTTTACTTCACTAAAATTTTTATCTTTTTCTAAGTTTTTATTATCAATAAGCTTTAATTCACTTTCTTCAGGCTCAATATTATATTTTTTATTTCCCTTAATATCTTTAACATGAACAACTACTAATGGTTCATTACAACGATTAATAACAATAACATCTCCTGTAATAATTTTTTGTGAAAATAAAACCGAAACAATTGAACATACAGCTAGACTAGATTTTAAATTTTTCATAAGACTTCTCCCTGTTAAAACATTAAAAAATATAAATCTAAAAATCCATATTTAAACCAGACTCAATATAGAACAATTTTTTTATTTTTATACATAAAATTAAAAAATCTTTTCAAACACCCTATAAAAACTTGTATTATAAAAACAAATTCTCAACAGTCACAAATAAAATTAAATTTTATAAATAAATGTTTATAACTAAAAACTAAAACTAGCCAATTTTTAAATTTAAGCGATTTTTATTTTTCAGATATTAACATCCATAGACGAAATTTATTTAATTTCGTCTATGGTCAAAAAAACAGAAAATTTTACAATTTTTAACAATCCCCACAAGCAATAAAAATGCTAAAATTTCTAAAAAAACATAAAAGTTAAACCAAAACTTTAAGTTTTAAAATTTTAAACCTTTTTAGATAAAAGTTTTTTTACCTCACCTTTTGCATAATCAATTGGCATTTTACCATTTTTATTTATTGTATTAATTTTTGCCCCATTTTTTAAAAGTAACTCGACTACTGATTTATAATTTGCTCTAACAGCTTGCTGTAACGGCGTATCGCCATTACTATTTTTTATTTCTAAATTATCATATTCATTACCATTTTCTAACAACTCTTTAACAACTTCTGTTAATCCTTTTTTTGATGCAATATGTAAAGCGGTATTACCCCATCTATCTTGCTTATTTTTATCCGCCCCAACTTTAACAAGCATTTTTACAATAACATAATCATCATTTTTTGCTGCTTTATGCATTGCTGTTTGCCCATTATTGTCTACACAATTAAAATTTACTATTTTTTTATTATCTTTATCTTTTAACAAAAGCAAATAATTAACTACTTTTTTACTTTTGCTAGTTGCTGCTTTTATTAAAACTGTTTTTCCCGAACTAGTTTTATAATTAACATCAGCATTTTTCTTCTCTACAAGCTTTTTAACCCAGGCCAAATCACCATTTTTTGCCGCTCTAAATAAATATATATTATTATTTTTTGAACTATTATTTATACTAGCAAAAACCTTTTCTTGCAAACAAAATAAACCCAAACACAAAACCAGCAAAACTTTTGTATTAAATACTTTTAAACTTTTTGACATGCTATAACCCTTTTTTTATATTTTTTATAACAAAATTTAAATACTCAACTAAAATATAAATAATTTAAAAACAATTATATTTAATAAAAATTTATTACTCATGATATTTTACCATTTATTCTTGCGTTATTTGCTCAATTTGTTTTTACAAGCTGGTTCATGTTAAAAATACTATTTTTTAACAAAACTTAGTCACTTGCTTTCTTTATTATAAATTTTAAAATTTTCTAAGCCAAATCTTGAGATAAATACTCTGTAATATTTTTTTCGTCACTAGAAAAATTAATTCCTACAAGTTTTATCTGTAAATTATTTACGTTTTTATTTTTTTGTTGATACACTTCATAATATTTTTTATCTAAAATTTGTTGTAACGCACTTTTGGCTGAGCTATTTAATTTAAATTCAAATAAATACAAAATCTTACTTGTTTTGACCAACAGGTCAATTCGCCCAATATTTGTAGCTATTTCGACTTTAGGATTTAAGTTAATCAAATGTAAAAACACGAAAAAAATCGTCTGGTAATATTTTTCACTATCTATTGCAATAGTATATGGTATCGTTATATAAAATTTTTTAATTTTATCAATAAAAGCATCTAAATCACCAGCTTCCAATGCCTTGCGCAAACCTACTAATTCAGCATTAATTACCGATTCATCCTGCCTCGTCATAGACACTAAAATACATTTTAAAAGCGAATCTTTTACTTCATAATTTGGCATCTCTAGCAAATAGTTCTTAGACTCAAAATCATAATCTTTTATTGTTACATAACCAGTTTGAAAAAGAAGTGACGAAAGAGGTATATTTTCGATGTCGAATGACATAAGCTCATTAGCGCTAGCTTCTAAATTGTCAAACGACTCAATTGGATATTGTTTCTGCTTTAAAACCTTAATCAAAAATGTAGGCGTACCTGATTCAAACCAATAATTTCTAAAATCTGCTTTATGTAAAAAATTAAGTATTGAAAATGGAGTATGAAGCCTTGCCAACTCTTTTCCTTTTACTTCTTGCGACTTACTACAAAAAAAATACCCATTATACCAAACATGAAGCATATTTTTTATTTCTTCAACATCTTTACCTACAGAAATCTTGTCTTTAGCTGCAATCTCCTGCAAATGCTCATGAAAATACAAATTAATCTCATCTTTGGTGTATCCAACAAGATGTGCAAATTTAGAATCCATAGAGATATTATCTAATTGGTTTAAACCAGAAAAAATACTTGTCTTTGAAAAACGAGTAATTCCTGTAATAAATACAAAACGAAGGTGCTGGCCAAGACCTTTAATGTAGGTGTAAAAAACTTTTAATACTTCCTGAAGCTCTTTAGATTTTTGCAAGTCTTCGATATGACTTATTATTGGACTATCATATTCATCGATAATTATCACAACGTTTTGCCCAAATTTTTCTTTTAATTTAACGACAATTTCCTGAAGAATTCCCCCTGGAGAACTGCTAACAATCTCATCTAATTTATAAAATCTTGCAATACAATTAAGATTTTCAATTAAACTATCTTTTAATTCTTTTGGCGAATCTGAGCTTGTCATTGATAAATCCAAATAGATCACAGGGTGAATTGGCCACGAATAATCTGTATTTTGATCAATCCATAAGCCTCTAAATAAATCTCGATTACCAGAAAAAAGTTCTTGAAGCGTAGAACATAAAAGTGATTTACCAAATCGACGTGGACGTGAAAAAAAGATATAATTTCCCTGAATTAATTCATAAATATCTTTTGTTTTATCGACATAAACGCAATTTTGATTAATAAGCTCTGAAAACGCCTGTAAACCTATTGGAAGCTTCTTCATATAATCATCCTTACAATAAAAAGCAACCCAAAAATTTTTTACTTTTTATTTCTATATCTTAATTTGTGTTCTCAAATATTTTCTTAACTGATGCAAGTGAGCCAATTAAACCACTAGCTTCATAAGGCACAACGATCATCTTTCCTTCTTTGTCTTTCATCATCTCAGGCAAAGCTTCTATATATTTCATGGCAATCATATACGGTAACGGATCAGCTGTTTTTATTGAAGACTGGATCATGTTTATAGCTTCTGCTTCTGCTTTTACAACTTGCAATCTTGATTCAGCTTGACCTCTAGCGAGCTCTATTTGAGCTTCTGCTTCACCTTTAGCTCTTAGAACTTTAGACTCACGCACGCCTTCAGATTCCAAAATTGCTGCGCCTTTTGAGCCTTCAGCTTCCAAAATTACTGCACGTCTTTCACGCTCAGCTCTCATTTGTTTTTCCATCGCTTGTCTAATATCAAGTGGAGGATTAACTTCTTGTAATTCCACACGATTAACCTTAACACCCCATTTGTCTGTAGCCTCATCAAGAATTTCACGTAATCTTTCATTAATCTGATCACGAGAAACAAGTGTCTCATCAAGATCCATACTACCAATTATATTACGCAATGTTGTTTGAGTAAGTTTTTCTATAGCCTGAGGTAAATTATTAATTTCATAAACTGCTGCTTTTGGATCTGTTATTTGATAATAAAGTAGCGCATTAATTTCCATAGTTACGTTATCCTTTGATATAACATTTTGTCTAGGAAAATCATAAACGCACTCTCTTAAATCTATTCTTGTAACAGTGCGAGTATAACGATAATGTTTTCCATGATCAGCATCTTGAACATATGTCCAAATTGCTTTTCTTGTATTATCTAAAAACGGAATAACTAAGTGCAACCCTGGTGTTAAAACTCTAGAATATCTTCCCAATCTTTCAATAATTATCGCTTCAGCCTGTTTTACGAGATAAACAGATTTAATCAAGAAATAAACACAAAAAAATAACACTATTGCAAAAAATATACCAAACCCAAATATCATCGTAAAACCCTTTCTATAATACACCAAAACTATGGAAAAATTTTTATTAAATTTTTCTTACAATTAAACTTGCGCCCTTAATCTCAATTATTTCAACTGTATCGCCAACTAAAATTTCTTTTGATTCAATAGATCTCGCAGACCAAATCTCGCCACCAACCTTAACACTACCAAAATTACTTATATCTGCAGGGATTATTTTAATTACTATTGCGCGCTTACCTTTTAAAGCTGAAACGTTTGTATGCTCATGATGCTTTTCTCTGGAAAAACGCTTTTTAACCCAAAAATGCAAAACTAAGAAACTTAAAACCGAGCCTGATAAAAAAATAATGCCCTGTAATATTACTGAATCTGTAAATATTGTTGAACCGGCAGCAATAATCGCACCAAAAAAGAATGCTAGAAAAAAGAAAAGTCCTGGTGAACCCATCTCAAAAAGCAAGAATAAAATGGCTATTATTAACCAAAAATATAAAAAATTTGAAAGTATTAAATCATAAACTCCCGAAAACATATGTTCTCCCTTCGAGATAAACGTTTAAATATAGTTTAAAAATAACACTTTTGCCAAAATATAGCAATTTATGCTCAAAGACCCGCATAAAAACAAAAAAATACTTACAAACTGCCCTTAAATGTTAAAAGTTTAGGCAAAAACCCTTTTTATAATGCAAAATTTTATGCTATAATTAGTGTTATATAACAAAATAAAATTTTTAATAAATTAGGCTTATCATGAGTATAAAAAATATAAAAAACAAATTTTGGCTAACATTAGTTGCAATTATTTTCACATTAACAAGCTGTGTTCATAATAAAAAAGATGCCACAATCTCTAAAAAAATAAAAACTGAAAAACCAAAAGACATAAAAAATATTGAAAATACCAAAGAAAAAATAAAAAAAGAAAAAGACGTAATAACAATATGGATTCATGGCACCAAAATGATGGGCCTACAAGACCATATCTTTAAAGATTTCTTCTTTCGAATAGTAGGCTTACACAATATAAATGAATACCTAGACAAACATAAAATTACAAAACTAGCCAAACAGTTAAGCGAACAAAATACACATAGATTTGAATATAATAATTTTTACGTATATGGCTGGTCAGGAGAATTAAGCCATGAGGCAAGAAAAATTGCAGCAAAAGATCTGCATAGAGTAACTCTAGAGCTTATTCAAAATTATACACAAAAAAATGGCGTAATACCAAAAATACGCCTAATTACACATAGTCATGGCGGCAATGTCGCTCTAAATATGACAAAAATAAACAAACAATCTCAAGACAAAATCTCTATTTATGAGCTTATTTTACTAGCCTGTCCTGTTCAGCAAAAGACCGCCCATTTTGTATCAGAAGGCATGTTTGAAAAAGTTTATTCTCTTTATTCTGAGCTTGATATGTTACAAATTATTGATCCACAAGGCTTACATAAATTTAAGAACAAAGAGAAAAAGCCTTTGTTTTCAGAGCGTATGTTTGCTCCAGAAGAAAAAATAACCCAAGCGAAAATTAGAATAAATGGCAGAAGCATAATGCACATTGAGTTTATAACTGAAAGATTTGCGAAACTTCTACCTAATATTTTATATGAACTTGACCAATGGGACCAACAAGAAGCTAAAGAAGCCACAATTACAAACAAAAGAAAATGCCTAAGCATTAATGTTGACAAAAAAAATACTGTTTTCAATAAAAAATATTTGGTGAAACGTAAAACTAAATACAATTAAAAAACTTAATTTAAAGCAAAATTAAATACTTACAGCCAAACTAATAGACATTCTTGAACTATATTTAATATAATTTTCATATCTTAAATTTAGCTAGGCTTTAATTTAATTTATAAAAATTTTACTATATTTAATTTTTTAACCCTTATGCCTAAGCCAACCCCAATATTATAAAACTATGGCTTATAAAAAATTATTGGAGTTTTATATGAAGAAAATGTTCTTAAAAACACAATTATTCTTATGTTCACTTCTATTTTGCACAACAAATTTATTTTCTGTTGAATATTTTACTGTCTTAGTAAAAATAAAACCAATGGTCATTCAAACATCTTTTAATAAATTAACTAAAAAATATATAAAAATAAAAGACCTTCGAACTAATAAGCTTTATCTTGCAAATCTAGAAAGTCTTTTAAATGCAACATATAAAAGGTTTTACCCAAGCACATGGTCCTATGTAAAAATTAACCAAACAACAGATTCCAATTTTACAATTGTTAAAGCTGGAAAAATCATAAAACGCGGGAACAAAGAGTACGTTAGAAGTCTTGATGGGAAAATAGAAGTTCCATTACAAATAGCTATAGAAGCTGTAGAAAAAGCAATAAATATAAATACTAAATATTATAAGAATAAGCTTGGGAAAAACTATAAAAATAAAATTTGGTTTAACTTAAAACCTGACTTAGAACTTTTATATGACCCTGAAGATAAAAACACAAAAAATACTTTTATAGCTCAAAGAATATCATTTGAAAAACTTGGCGAAAATCACAGACTTTATACCCTTGGGACAGAAGTAATTAATGAACTTGCAAAAATTGGTCTCAAACCTAAAAACAACTCACTTAAACCTTATATAAGCTTAGCAAAGCTTTCGGCGCAAGATTGTAAAATAATAAATAAACTTAAAGATTTAGAAAAAGATAAAAATTCAGGAATATCAAAAATTCTTAATTATGCATGTAAAACAAAAAATTCACAAAATTTTACTAACTATTTTGATAAAATACTTATTTCAAAAAGTACTTTATCAAATAATACAATAATTAAAACTCTTGGAATAAAATAATTTTAAAATTTTGAATTTATCTTTTTTACAGGCAAAAATCTAGTCATAAACTTTAACTTATGGACATATATAATTTATTTTTTTTATAATTTCTAAAAATAATTTTGAGTTTAACTTTTTAACCAAAAAATTCGGGAGTCTAATTATGAAAAAAATATTTTTCATATCTTCTTTTATAATATTTTTTACAATTTTATTTTGTGCAAACAATTTATTGGCAATTAACAAATTAGTTATTTGGTCAACAATTGATCAAAAAATTGAAAATAAAAACACTATAAACGAACTATATAATTTTTTAGAAAAAAATCACGAAAATATATTTAAAAATATAAAAATAAATGAATTAGAAGTACCCCACATAGCTATAGCCATAGCTGGAATAATTAAAGAAGAAAATGGAGAAAAATACATATTAAATAACAAAAACAAAAAAATATTATTAAAAGACGTTATAAGCGCTATTGAAAAAGCAATTTCTGATAATAAAATTGAAAAAAGTGATTTAGATCAAGCTAAATTCAACTTAAAGCCTGGCTCAAGATTCTCTAAGCCAATAAATGAAAAACAATTTTATATAATACAAAAACCTTTACTGAAAAAAAACCATTATATTTATACAATCGCAAAATCCATAAAAAAAGAACTCTCAGATATAGGCTTAAATCCCGAAATATTTAAACCTCTTGTAAGCTCTACACACGTATATTCTAATGATAAAAAAACAATAAATAAGCTACAATATCTACAAAATTATCCAAAATTTTTTAAAATTTTAAAAGATGTGCCTGAATCAAATGGACTAACCTGCTCTAATATAGAAATATTAATAGATAGCGCCAATAATTACGATATTATAAAAACTTTCGATTTAAAAAAATAAATCTTAAATTTATATAAAAAAGCCACCGAACCTAAAAACTCAGTGGCTTTTTTTACATCTAAAAATTTAGCTGAAATTTAACTATAAATATTAACTCTTTTAAATTATACTCTTAACTTTTTTACAAATAGCTAAAGCATCTATTCCAGCCCAAGCTAATAATTCTTCTGGCAAACCGGACATGGGCAACTTAGTAACAGCCAATTTTTCTATAATTATACCTGTATTTGCCAAAGCACTACAAACAGCTTCACCCAGCCCACCCTGAACATAATGATCTTCTACTGTTATAATTTTATTTCCAGACTTTTTGGCAACTTCAATTATTTTTTCACGATCCAACGGCTTTATAGAGTATAGGTCTATTACACTTATAGATATACCCTCTAGCGATAAAATATCATATGCTTTTAAAGCCTCAGATACCGTCACACCAGCCGCAATTATACACGCTTTGTCCCAAAAGTCTTTATTTATAGCTTCAATATTTATATTATTTTTATTTATATTTTTATTATCTTTATTCCCAATTATAGTTTCTATAACTGCTTGTCTTAAAACTTTGCAACCACCAACTGAAAACTCTTCATTTACATTATAAATTACTGGAGTATCCATGCGAGTAGTACGCAAATAACTTATTCCTTTATCATAGCGCGACATTTGTTCAACAAGCTTATACGTACTTACGCCATCACAAGGATATAAAACTATAGATTCTGGCAAACATCGCATTAAAGCGATATCCTCAAGACCCATTTGCGACGGCCCATCTTGACCTATAGAAACACCAGCATGAGACCCTACTAATTTTAACTTACTTTGCCCAATAGCAGCCATTCTTATTTGATCATATGCACGAGACATAAAACAACTAAATGTTGAAACAAATGGCATTTTACCCCTACTATCAAAGCCTATGGCCATACCAACCATATTTTGTTCCGCAATAAAACATTGAAAAAATCTATCTTTATGTTTTTCTTCAAAAATATCTGCATAGGTAGAATTTTTAACTTCTGCATCAAGACAAACTACAGAATTACAATTATCACCCAATTTTGACAAAGCATGCCCATAAGCAAGTCTTGTTGAAACTTTTTCCCCAATTTTATATGCATGCGCCTCTAGCTCTAATGACTCACAAATATTATTTTTATATTTTTCAGAGGGCCTATCTGGTATTTTAGGCTGCCAATAACTCTCAACTTCATCAAATTCTGCCAACCCACTATTTTCTTCTATCTCGCCAACTTTTTCTAGTCCACAAAATTTTACTTCTAACTCTTTTAATGCAATATTTAACTCTTCTTCAGACAAAGCTTTTCCGTGATAACCAAGTTTATTTGCTATACTATCTATCCCATAGCCTTTAACTGTTTTTGCAATAATTATAACTGGAGAATCTTTTGCTTTTTTAGCTTTATCAAAAGCCCCAATAATCTCTGTTATATCATGCCCATCTACGATAATTGCCTCCCAGCCAAAAGCCTGAAACTTTTTTTCATATCGCTCAGCATGCTCTCCATGCATTGTTTCTGTGCTTTGACCCAACCTGTTACAATCTAAGATAGCTATTAAATTATTTAATTTATAATAAGCAGCCAACTCCGCAGCTTCCCACACAGACCCTTCTGATACTTCACTATCACCCATTAAAACATATGTCCTGAAAGATAAATTATCTAAATTTGCAGATAGCGCTTGGCCAACACCAATAGAAAGCCCAATACCAAGTGACCCTGTTGCCGCCTCACTATACGCAAATCTCGCAGTAGGGTGCCCCTCCAAAACTGAGTCTATTTTTCTATAATTATACAAATCTTGTTCTTTTAAAACTCCTACCTGCTGCCAAGCAGCATATAAAAGTGGCGCTGCATGACCTTTTGATAAAATAAATCTGTCATTATTTGGATAAATTACCGATCTTGGATCATAGCTCATTGCATGAAAAAACAAAACCGAGACCAAATCTGCTGCTGACAAACAAGATGTTGGATGTCCAGAACCGGCTTTTGATGTCATGATTAGAGACAATCTACGCAAATTATATGCTTTTTTCTCTAAAAACTTTTTTAAATCTACCATTACGCTTCACCCTTTTTTTGAAAACTATAATTCTAAAAAAATCACTCACCATTAAAATTATATTTAACATAATTATAAACACAACGCTAACTAGATCTAATATTTCTTGCAAAATACCCCCAATCCGTTCGCCCTGAGCTTGTCGAAGGGTTGTTAACATACCAAACTTTGCTAAAAAAAAATAGCCAGGAAAAACCTAGCTATTTTAACTTACAAATTATTTAAAATCTTTTACAGATCCTGAGCCAAAATCTTAAAACCTGTATAACAACAATAAACTGCTAATAAAGAATTAAATAAATCAAACTGTTCTTCTCTTTTAGCATTAGAAATCATACGCTCTGCAAAAAGTGTTATCAAGCCAACACCGCCAACAATTCTTAATGATTTTCTAAAATAAGAATTTTGCGAAAATGTCGAAGCATTTAAATTTATAGGCATAACAAATAAAGATAAGCAAAAAACTAAAAATAATTTTTTAAACATATAAAAATTCCCAATAAAAATATTAAAAACACACAAATTAAATATAACAAAGCTAAGATTTTTACGCAATAGTGTCAACTTTATAACATTTTCACGTATGTTCCATAAAAAGCCCGGGTTTCCCCGGGCTTATAAATAATCGACTATTTATGACAGCCTTTATTTGCTCTTTCTGTGATTCTTGCCTTTTCCACTATTACGTCTCCAATTTTCACCTCTTGCAAAAGTAATAACCTTATCCACAAATTCAGCACCCTGAGACATTTTATTATGCTCAGTATTCATCATATTCTCATTTAACTCTTTAACTTTTGATTTTTTAATATTTTTCATGACACCCCCTACTGGTTAATAAATTAAAATAATAGTAATACAAAATAACAGTTATAAGTAAGCACTTATTAAAAACTCCTCTCATCTAATATCAGAATAATACAATTTGAAAATATAAATCAACAATTATTTAAAATAAATACATTGTCTATATCCTATAGCTACAAAAACCTATATAATATAACCATGAAAACCCAAATAAAAGCTTTTATTAAAACAATATACAAAAAAAAATCTTTAAATACCGCAAAAAACTGGTTTTTAAAATTTTTACAAATACAGTTAGTTATGTCTTTGGTATCTCTGGTGATACTAATAAATTGGGGCATTCCAATATCGCTATTATCTCCCATAGGCAACATGGTTTTTACACCTATTTTTACTATATTTCTAGGACTTTCATCAATAATATTTTTTTTAGAAATTTTACATATCCCAAACGGGATTTTAGTATATTTACTAGAAAAAGTAACTAGCCTATGGTTCTTCTTAGCCCAAAGTTTTAATAATAAATCACTTATAGGCTTTGTAAAACCACCAATATTATTTACAATAATCGTACCATTATTAATTTTATTTATATTAACTTACAAAAAAGTGAATACTTCACGTATAAACTCTTTAAACAAAAGTATTATCGCTCTAACAATATTATTTTTCGCTTCGTGTGCATATTTAAAAATAGCCCATACTCCAAAAAGTTTTATTAAAAACATTAAATGCAATAAAGGCCACGTAACCTTTATTTATGATAACGGAAAAACAACAATAATAGATCCTGGCTATATCGGACAAAGAATTTCTGCCCCCTCTTGGGTTCAATACACTTTAATTCCGGAAATAATTAAATCATCTGGAGCAACAACTATCGATCATCTAATAGTTTTACAGCCAGGGAAAATTACTTTTGATGCAATAAAACAATTAAGCCAATCTATTATAATAAAAAATATAGATTTAATAGCTTTCGATTTAAACATGATAAAAAATATAGAAAAAAACTATGATGAGCTTATAACAGAGGCAAAAGAAAGAAATATTAAAATAAATAGAATCGGCAAAACTGAAAGTATAATTAATTTAACCAGTAAAACAAAAATATTAATCTCGCCAATAAATACGCAAACAAAAGATTCTTCTTTTATCCCCGCGATTATTAAAAACAACAAAATAACCTACCCGGCAATATGCCTAACTTGCGATACAAAAACAATTGACAACAAAATTTATAAAATTTATTCTGCAAAATGGATATCTAACTCAATAAAATTTTATAAAAACAAAAAAAACAATTAAATTACAGGAGATATATATGAGCACAATAAGCACATTACCAGTACTTTTGATCATAGCAAGTCAAGGTTTCCAGCCAATGGAATATGGCCAACCAAAAAAAATATTAGAAGCAAATGGAATAAAAGTTGTAACCGCAAGCAATAAACCAGGAACAGCAACAGCCAAAGACGGCACAAAAGCACACATTAATATAACTACAGATAAAGTTAAAGTTGAAGATTATTCCGGAATTTTTCTAATCGGCGGCTCTGGAGCCCTAGAAAATCTAGACAACGAAATTACCTATAAAATAATACAACAGGCCAAAGAACTAGATAAACCATTCGGATCAATTTGCATATCAACAAGAATACTTGCTAATGCCGGAGTTATAAATGGTAAAAAAGTAACCGGCTGGAATGGCGACGGCGAACTAGACGCTATATTAAAAAACTCTGGCGCAATTTATATAAAAAAAACATGTATTTCAGATGACAGCTCTGTAAATATTATTACGGCGGTTGACCCAAGTTGCGCACATGAATTTGGCGAAAAAATACTAGAAGTTCTTAAGAAACAAAAATAATTTATTACAGCTAAATGGCGTAAAATAAACTAAATTTTATAAAGAGGCTGGTTTTTAATTTAAATCAGCCCCTTTCATTTTCCATAACCCCCCACCCTCCAAATTTTAAACTTTTTTTAAAAACTCTTGCATTTTTAATTTGCTATTTGTTATTATTTAATTGAAAGAGGCTTAGAACTAATCATTTCTTTTAACAAACAAAGTAATAGTTGGTGTTTTATAAACCAAAAAGGGGAGAAAAACATGAATATCAAAAAAATAATAACAAGCGCAATGTTAATAACAATGTTGCTAGCACCTATTAGCTCATTTGCTATAGGTGGCGGCAGAGGTGGCCATGGTGGCGGACGCGGTGGAAGAAGCTTTCATGGTGGCGGACGTGGATATTATGGTCATGGCGGTCGTGGATATCATGGTCGCGGATATGGATATGGCAGAGGTTGGGGCTGGGGCTTAGGTGGTCTCGGAGTTGGTTTAGGATTAGGCTACCTTGCAAGTGGAGCTTTAGACCCTAGTTGGAACTATTACTATGGTGGAAGATACTGGGGCTATGATGATGCAATATACGGATGGTGTCCATACCATGGCGTCGATCATGGATGTTATTACAGAAGAACATTATGTCCTGTACACCAAACTTATCACCAAATATGGGATAGATGTCCTAGATAAAATAATTTTAAATTAAATATAAGAAAGTGGCGAAAATTTATTAATTAACTTTAATAATTTTCGCCACTTTCTTATATTTAAAATTAATTATTTTACAAATTCTTAATCTCATGACCACCAAATTTGTTACGCAATAAAGCTACAAGTTTAGTAGAATAATCACCTCCAGTTTCTTGAGACCAATCACGCAAAATTAAAGATTCTTCAAGAATCTTTAATAAAACCCCATGCTCTTTACCCTCTTTCAAAGCCCATCTGCCAGTTTGGCCACCATAAATTTGGCCCCCAACTTTTGAAAAATCAGGATTATCTAAATAAACTCTATTAATAAGCTCCAAAATAAACGATCTAATTATTGAACCATTAAGCCAAGTATATGATATTTTTTCCAGATTTAAATTTTTGTATTCGCCTGCCTGCAATAAGTTAAATCCTTCTGCATAAGCTTGTAAAAGTCCATACTCTATTCCATTATGTACCATTTTTACATAATGCCCGGCCCCAGATGGTCCAACATAAGAACATCCATCTTCATGCGCAATTATTTCCAGTAACGGCAAAATCTTTTTATAAGCCGCCTCATCTCCGCCAATAGTCAAAGAAAAACCTATATTCTCTCCGTATAATCCTCCAGAAACCCCACAATCTAAAAAATATATTCCATGATTTCTTAATTTTTCTTCTCTTTTTACAGAATCTTTATAATTACTATTTCCACCATCTATAATAATATCCCCATCTTTTAAGTGTGGGACCAACTTTTCTATAGTTATATCTATAAGTTCTCCTGCAGGCAACATAAGCCAAATAACATCTGCTCTTTCTGCCAAATCAGAAATATCTTTCACCATCTCTACGCCAATTTCTTCTGCTTCAGTTATTGCCTTACTTTCAATATCAAAACCAAAAACTTTGTAATAATAATCGCCATTTATTACCCTATAAGCTATTGAGCTTCCCATTTTTCCTAAACCAACTATTCCAAAATTCATACTACTCTCCCGTTAATCTTAATTAAATATTTTACGAAAAACTTGGGCCACAAGAACCCTTCTTGTATTTATAAAGCTTAAAATTTCTAGAATATATATCGTCAACTATTTTCCATAAATACTCTATTTCGTCGAATCTTACAGATATAGAGCGCTCATTATTTATAACTTCTCTTAAAATAACCTCATACGATTCTGTCAAAATATCTTTAAATTTACAGCTATGACAAAATTCCATCTTTACAGACTCTATTTCATTTTCTTGTCCAGGTCTTTTTACATTAAGCTCTAAATAAAAAGAGCCAGTTGGATAAATATTTATAGTTAAAGTATTTTGAGCCATAGGACAACCCTTCAACAAAACACAATCACATTTTTTAAATTTTATTTTAATTTCAGTTTTTTTCTCGCCCAAACATTTACCCGTTCTGGTATAAAACTTTACACCAGACCATCTAGAATTATTTATCTTAAATTCAATTTCAGAATACGTTTCTGTACTAGAACTTAATTCCACACCTTTTTCTTGATTATAACCTTCATACTGACCAAAAAAACCATCAACAACTTTTATATTTTTCAAAATTTTTACGCGCTCATTTCGTATAAAATCACCAGTCAATTGTTCTGGTGACTCCATAGCTGTTAACGCAATAAGCTCAAGAATATGATTTTGAAGAACATCCCTTACCGCACCATAATTATCATAATAATTTCCACGCCCCTCTAAGCAAAGCTTTTCATCAAGAATAACATCTATTTGATCTATATATTTATTGTTCCATACAGGCTCAAAGACACAATTGGCAAATCTTATAATTGCGATATTTTCAACAATCTCTTTTGTCAAATAATGATCTACCCTAAAAATCTGATCTTCATTAAAATATTTCGATATACAATTATTAACACGTATCGCAGACTCTAAATCACGTCCAAATGGCTTTTCATAAATTATTCTGTGCCAAAAATCACTATTATTTTCAATTTTTTTTATAAGCCCTGACTCTGCACAATTTTTTGTAATAACACAAAAAAATTCCGACATGCTTGCGATATAAATCAGCCTATTTCCAAAAATATTACTCTTTTTTTCTAAATCACTAATAAATAAATTTAGGTCACTAAAATCTTGTAAATTATTAAAATCAAGCTTCTTATAATAAGCATTATTATTAAATTTATCCCAAGTAACTTCGTCATAACCTACTATAAACTCTTTTGCATTATTTAAAACTTCACTAATATCTAGATCATCTAAAGCGGCACAAACTAAAAATAAATTTTTTATATTATTTTTTTTGAAAAAAGAAAATACTGCTGGAATTAATTTTCTTTTTGCTAAATCACCAGTTGCGCCCAAAATTATAATTACGCAATTGTCCAAATTACTTTCTAAATGCTCCACACGAAACTCCCTTTTTTTTACCTATTTTTTTGCAACCAAAATCTTCCTAGCCTCTTTTTTATACAACTCCACCTGCGGCTGATCAAATGGATTAACATTAAGCAAAAATCCAAAATAAATAACTTCAAACATCTTAAACTGCAAAAGCTGTCCCATAAAATATTCATCTACTAAAGGCATATGCATAGAAACAAACGGACGTTTATCATTTTTGTATGCCTCTTTTGTTCCATTTGCTAGCGCATTCATAACAAATTTTAAAGATTTACCATGAATATTTTCAACAAATTCTTCAAAATCCTTTTCTTCTGGTATAACAATTTCACACTTTGGTTCTACTGTAATAAAAGTCGTAAATTTATCCATAGGCCCACCAAGATATAATTGCGCTACCGAATGCAGATCTACAGACCCAACAGATGTAGTTGGAGTAATCCCGACATGCACAATGTCACCAAACTTATCTAACTTTTTACCAATACTCTCGCCCACAAGTTGCCTATACCAACAACCAAAATATTTTAAATATTTCGAAAATATAAAAGTATCGTGAATATTCTTGCCATTAATATAATTTTCATGAATTATTGCTGCACTTATTGCCGCTTGATTTACTTGCAGACTATCACACTCACTAACACGCAAGCATTCTGGCAAAATACTTTGCGCGCCAGAGAGCAAATCCTCTATATTTATTCCCAAAAAACCTAACGGAAATAAACCTACAGGTGAAAACACCGAATATCTTCCCCCAACTTTTATCGGTACCTGCAAACAGGCTATATTATTTTTTTTAGCATAATCCCATAAATTAGAACCATTATCTGTTATCGCAACAATATAATCATAATAATTCTTTGGTTTATATTTTTTTAGCAAATGCAAAAACACCTCAAAATTAGCTACCGTCTCAGTTGTTGTCCCTGATTTTGTTATTAAATTAATTAATATATTCTTGCCAGCTTTCAACTCTAATTCTGCTATTTTTAATAAATCACAAATATAATCTGTATCTACTGTATCTGCAAAATACACTTTAGGCATTATCTGGCCTTTCTGGCCATGATTTTTCGATCCCCCTAGTTCATTATTTCCACACTCACAAAGCCTATCATTATAAAAATCACCATGAATAGCTCTGTGCACAGCAATTGTCCCAAGATTAGACCCGCCTATACCAATAACAATAAGCATTTCTATGTCTAATTTTTTCTTATTCTCAATTAACGCCATTACACTTTCTAAACAAGCCTTATCACTTGGCAAATTTATACTCGCATAATCGCTATCATAGCTATTCTGTAAGCTTTCACCTATTCTATCTACTTCTGGTTCTAATTTTTTTAAATTTTCCTCTAACTTTTTTTTATCTACGCATGCATTTTCCAAGTTAAAATCAAAAATTATTTTTTTCACATTACACCTTTCCTAACACAGCTCAATACCAAAAAAAATGGGATCACAAGTTAAGACTAATGATCCCATTTTTTTAAAACTAATTACTATAATTTTTTATAAAATTAAATTTATAAAAATTAATACATGTCAAAAAGTTCAACATCAAATATCAAATCTGAATTAGGCTTAATAATATTGCCAGCACCACGCGAGCCATAAGCCAATCTTGAAGGAATGAATATACGACGCTTTTCACCTTTCTTCATAGAAATTACGCCTTCATCCCAACCAGCAATAACTTGACCAACGCCTATAGTAAATTCAAATTTATCGCCTCTATCTACAGAACTATCAAATTTTTTGCCAGGCATTCCATTCTCATTTATCCAACCAGTATAATGCACAACAACTGTTTGTCCTACTTTAGGAGTTAATCCTTCACCTTCTTTTATTACTTCCCATTCCAATCCTGAATTTGACTTTTGCTTTGTACCAATCATTTTTTTATCCCCTATAACTTTGCTCTCAGAAACTTTGCTTTCTGAGCAACATTTACAACAATTACAACAATTATTTACTTGTTTATTAGAAACATCAGATTTTACATTATCTTTACATTTATCTCCACAACAGCCACAAGAACAATTTGATCCGCAACCTGTTAAAGAAAAAACTAAAACACCCAACATGCAAAATGTTGAAAAAGAAAACGATTTATTTGCCATAATACAAACCCTTTAAAAAAATATTAAAATTTATGAAATTAACACGAAATCAATTTATACAAAAAATAAACTAAAGACAACCCTATTTATCTATAAATTGTTTATAAAACACAAAAATACTTAAAATATCATTCAAAATCCCAATTTTAATTCCCACTCAAAACAGCGATTATTAAAGAAAAACTTAAAATTTATACAAAAATCAGCTTTTTTTAGTATGTGCTCAATAAGTGTGGGTAATATTTTTTAAAGTTTAATTTTTTATAATAGTTACTTCTAGCAGTGTAAAAACAATAATAAAATATTCCAAAACC
>LBOA01000017.1 GCA_000989195.1 candidate division TM6 bacterium GW2011_GWF2_30_66 | reverse complement strand
TCATAACAAGCCCCTTCTTTGTTTTTGTTCTTGGTTATAATATAACCAATTTTAAGGGGCTTGTTTATTTCAAATTAATTTTCGGATAAGCTCTTAATTATTGCATATTATATTTATATTTTTTTATTATAAAAAAAAGAAGTTCATAAAATTATTTTCATAGTTTTAAAAGGAGTGGGAAAGTGGAAAATTCTAAATCGAGAATTTTAATTGTTTTGTTTTTAATTGTCAGCGTGTTTCCAGCATATAAAATAATTAGATCACAGTTGGATGGCAATATTTCTGCAAATATAGGAATAGTAGATTTTGGGTTGGATAAAATTAGTCTTGATGCAGATGCAAGTATAGAAGATTCTAGTGCTGCAGATGATATTTCAAGCGATGCGGCTGATGCAAGCGCAGAAGATTATAGTTCTGATGATGCTGGGATTTCAGAGCCAGAGACAACACAAGAAGAAGCTTCAGAAGAATCTTCAAATGAAGCAGACGTTGAAACGGCAATAGAAGAGGTAAGTAAAGAGGTTCCAAAAAATTCAACGATTTCTAATCTTGTAATAATAGCAGAACATGTAATAAAAAAATCATATAAAGATAAAGAAGAGCTTAAACTTGGTAATATTGCACGCAAAATTCTTAATATAAGCTCAGAAAAAACTGAGCTTGAAAAAGAGCTTAATAAAATTACTTTAAAAAAGCCTGTAGTAAAGCGTATAACAAAAGGCTTTAGAATAAAAGGTATTGTAGTTATAAATAAGCATCAGTTAAATACATGTATCGAGGTTGGCAAGAAAGATAATGTTTGGTATAGCGTATTTTATGTCAGGTCACCAAAGACATGGAAAGTATCAGAATATTTCCCTCAATTATTGGATATAAATAAAATATTGCCAGGTTTAGATAAGAGTATTTTGGGTAAATATACAAAGTCTGATTTATTTGAATTTGCAGAGTCGTATTTTTATATTTCGACAGTAGCTATGGACGAATATAAGAAGTTTGGAAAAATAATTAAAGGTGCAGGTTTTAGCGGAAAAGTTAAGTTTGCAGGAGCTTTAGAGTTATTAGATAAAACATTTAGTTTAGATGGACAATATATAGAAATTTCTGGTAGCATAGAGCCAAAGCTTATTGGTTCTAAGTTTACAATGAAAATACCTACAACAAAAACTATTATCCCGGAAGTCCTAAAAGTTCCTGGAAAAGCTGATATAAAGCTTATCCCTGGATTTAAAGTGGATTTGATGCCATATGAATTTACTATAACTTTTGTAAAAGGGTTGCCAGAATTTAAGGGTGCTGGTGGAATAAAAGTATTTGTTCCGTATGAAGAAACGCCGATAGAATTTTCTAGTAACGTAGATTTTGAGGATAAAAAGTTAAAGTTGTCTGGTGCTCAAAAAATTAAGATGTCAAAACTTTTTGGTTTAGATGGTTTTTCGGCAGAAGATTTTAGCTTAGATATATCTTGGGATTTTGGGTCTAAAAATATATTGCCAAAGTCTTTGAATATTAAAGGTAAATTGCAGTCAGGTAAAAGTAAGTTGGATTTGACTAATTTTGAAGTATCTACGAGTGAAGACAAGAAAATTAATATGCTAGTTTCGGCTAAGGGTTCTTTGTACACGAAGGATTTTGCTCAGTTTTGGTTGGATGCGATAATAAAAGATCCAAAAATACAAAAGGCAGATGTGCTTAAACTTGTTCCAGAAATTGTTTTGGAAGATGTAACATTGGATATTAATTGGGTAGACAGCATAGAAGAAAGAAGTGCTAAATTAAAAATAAATAAAACAGATATTAAACTTGGGGATATTGTAAAAGGCCTAATTCCAGCATCAGTTGTTGGTCTTGAAAAAGAGCTTAATGAGTATTCTTTAAAAAAGGCAGTAGTTGATTATTATAAAGGTGGACTTAGAATTAGAAGTAACGTTTCTATCAAAGGAAAGCCTATAAAGGCATCTCTTGAAATAGCAAAAAATGATGAAAGCAAGTGGTATTCTTTGTTTTATCTTGAATCACCAGAAAAATGGAAGTTGTCAGAATTATTACCTGATTTTTTAACAGCAAAAAAATTATTCCCAAAGATGGATAAAGCTTTACTTGATAAACTTTCAACGCCAGATTTATTTGAATTTGAAAAATCTTTCTTTTATATTTCTACGATAGATATTCCAGAATATCAAAAGAGCGTAATGCCAAAAAAAGCTGCGCAAGAAAAAAAAGTAGTAGTCGCAGATGGAGAAGAAATTGAGGAATCAACAGAAGCAGCTGAAAAAGTAGCGAAAGAAAAAATTACGATTTCTATAGTTAAGGGTGTTGGTTTTAGTGGTAAAGCAAAGTTTATTGGAGCGTTTGATTTTTTTGATAAATTGCTAGGTTTAAATAATAAGTCTTTAAAAATTTCTGGTAATATAACATCAAAATTGATTGATTCTGATTTTTCAATAAAAGTACCTACAACAAAAACAATTATTCCTGAAACATTAAAAATAGATGGAAAAGACGTAAAGCTTATTCCTGGATTTAAAGTTGATCTAATGCCGCAGGATTTTAAAATAAAATTTGTAAAAGGGTTGCCAGAGTTTAAGGGTGAAGGTGGAATAAAAGTATTTGTTCCAAATGAGGATACGCCTTTAGAGTTCTCTAGTAACATCTCATTTGAAGATAAGAATTTAAAAATATCAGGGGATCAAAAAACCAAAATATCTAAGCTTTTTGGAGTAGAGGGCCTGGTTGTTGATGGTTGTCATGCTGACATATCTTGGGATGCATCATCAATAAATCCAATACCTAAATCTGTAAACGTAACAGGTAAGATAGTTTCTGGTAAAAGTGATCTAAAAATGGATTTAAGTTTTTCTTTAGAAGATAAAAAGCCAAATTTAGGTTTTAATGCGACAGGAAATTTGCTTGTAAAAGATTTTGCATCTTTTTGGTTGAATGTGATAGTAAAAGATAAAAAAATAGCAAATTATGTAACTCAATTTCTTCCTGATTTTAAATTAGAGGATGTTATTTTTACAGCAAATTGGGCTGATAAAGAGGAGGATAGAAAGCTTTTATTGAAGGTTAAGAAAGCGGATATTAAGCTTGGTGAAATAGCAAAAATTTTGATTCCATCAAAAGATGGACAAAAAAGTGATATAGAAAAATATTTGGACAAATTTTCAATATCAAGTTTGTCCGCAGAATATTATAAAAAAGGTATTAAGGTAAAGGGTTCTACGTTTGTAAATAATAATCCTTTAGATGTATTGCTAGAGGCTTGCAAGGATGATGAAAAAGGTTGGTATAGTTTGTTTTATCTTAAGTCGCCAGATAAATGGAAAGTATCTGATTATATACCAGATTTTTTAAATGCAAAAACTTTATTTCCTAATTTAGATCCAAAAATTTTATCTCAGCTAGAAAAACCAGATATATTTGAGTTTTCAGAATCTTATTTTTATATTTCAACAGCAGATTTAAAAAATCATGGAAAAATTGGAGATTTGGTTCAGGGAGTGGGCTTTAAGGGTAAGGCAAAGTTTATAGGTATTTTAGATATTATGGATAAAATATTTGCCCTAAAAGGGGAGCCATTAGAAATAACTGGTGATTTTAGAGTTCCAAAGGTTTTTGGTTCTAAATTGGCTATAAAAATTCCTACAACCGCAACTATTGTTCCTCAATCAATAGTTGTAAACGGTAAAACGCAAGATTTAATAAAGGGATTTCAAATTGATTTATCGCCACATGAATTTGCAATAAAGCTTATAGAAGATGTTCCATATGTACAGTTGGATGCAACTGGAGGAATAAATGTTACTGTGCCATTTATAAACGAAAAATTGGATTTTTTTAGTAAAATAAAATTTTCCGGAAAGCAAATGTCATTGTCTGGTGGCCAAAAAAATAAATTAGAAAATGTTTTAGGTGTAAAGGGATTAGGTTTAGATGGTTGTGAAATAGGCTTAAATTGGGATTTTGGAGTTTCAGGACAATGGGCTTCGACTATTGGAGTTGCAACATTTGGTGTAGGTGCGATTGCCGTAGCTCTTCCAACAGGTTTTATAATTGAAGGAGGATTAAGCTCTCAAAAACCAGGATCAACCAAAAAGTGTGCGTTAAATATTAAAACTGATTTTTCTTTAAATTCTACTGCTGGAATAGATTTAAAATATGAATCTAAAGGTACTTTATTTGCGCGTGATTTTGCAGAATTTTGGTTGGATGTAATGGTTAAAACGCCTGATAAACAAAACGATAAAAAGTTTAAAGAAGATTTTATGAAAAATGTTCCAGATTTTACATTTGAAGATGTTAATATTAAAGGCGCATGGGCAAAAGATGCTGATAAAGAATTAATATTAAGCGCAAGTAAAGTTGAGTTAATAAAAGATGTTCCTGCAAGTATGTCATTAAAAGTTTCTTCAGCTGGAATATCTGGATCTGGAGCACTTTCAGCGCCAATATCTTTGCCAGATAAAAAGAATCCAGTATTTGAATTAACTAAATCATTAACAAATAAAAATGAAGGACCTTCATTTAGTGTAGATTGCACAATTTCGCCTATAAAAATTGGCTTGAAAGCCGATGCTGGATTACTTTTAAAAGATCTTTTCCCTGGATTTAAGCCAATAGAGTCAGAATCAAAAATAGATATTTCAGAGGATGGATTAAAGATAGAATCAAAAACTAAATTATTAGACTTTGATTCTAATTTAAAGATTGTTGGTAAGCTTGGAACACCAATAAAGTTAGATGATTGGGAGATAGTTGGTGGATTTGATCAAAAAGTAACAGAAGAGATGAGTAAGAATTTAAAATCTGCCTCAGAAGGTCTTTTAAAAGTTAATTATGATATAAAAAAACAACAAGCCGCAATTGAAAAAGATACTGAAGCCGCAAAAAATAAGGCCTTAAAAGATATTAAGGCTGCAGAAACTAAAGCTATTCAGGATATAAATAAATTTTTTAAGGATTCAAAAAATGCTGCAAAGCATGAAGAAGGTAAAATCTGGGGCGAAATATTAGAATGGGAAAAGGCATGCAATAGCAAACCAGGGGCTAATGATAATATTTTCACAGAGCGTTTTTGGTGTACTTCCGCACAAGTTACAACAAGAAAGATTGCTCTTGAAGCTGTAAAGATATATGGAAATATCGGAGCAGATGTTGTTAGTGCATTTGCAAAGCTTGGTACGATAGCTGTATCAAATGTAGGAGCTGCATTTACATCAGCAGGTTCAAATATAAAGAAGGATTTTGAACAAAGAGGCTTAGCTATTGCTGAAGCATTTACAAGGGTCGCTAGTGATATTACAAAAATAATTGATGATTTTACAAAAAATATTTTTACAATACATTCTTTAAACATTGAGGCTAAAGTGGCTGATGTTAAGCTTGGCAAGTTACCTAAAATAGAATTGGACGCTACTATTGCTGCAAGAAGAGCTAAGCGTACAATGCAGCTTGATGTTAAAAATCCAGGAGATTTTATTAAAAATTTAGCAGCAGATATAGCTAAAGATACCATAGCTATAATTTCTGGAAAAATTTCTGAAGCAGAAAAAACAGAAGCGGAGAAAACAAAGGAATTAGAGAAAAAAGTAGCTGCAGAGATAAAGGCGGCAGAAGATAAGGCAGCTGCAGAAAAAAAGTAGCATTAAGATAAAGAAAAACTTTATATGAATAATAAATAGATTTATTAAAAAACTGGTTGTCTTTTTATAAAAAGATAGCCAGTTTTGTGTTATAAGCGAAAATTTTTTGAAGTTTTGATTTATAATTTCGTTATGCAAGTATGCTTTTTTTGTATGCTTGAGCTTTTGCTTGAGCGGTAAGCAACGATTGAATAATATGGGTTTCTTTGCTTGTGATAGCTATTTCCTGTTCATCTATTTGGAACATTGATAATTGCGAAGATAAGATTTTATTATTAAAATTCACATAAAATTCTATCGGCAATTCATTGCCTGTAAGTTTTAAAAAATCACAAAATCTATGAATTAAAGACCAATAAATGCAGTTTAAATTGTCTAAGTCGTCTATAATTTTTTTATTAGAAAAATTTTCGATAGATTTTGATGTTTTATAAAAAAGATTCCAGATATTTTTGTGATCTTGTGGAGCCCATACAAGTTTACCTATAGATAATTCTAGAAATTTACAGATGGTCTGTCTAAGGTGTTCTATGTCTACATGAGTATCGATAGTTTCTGTAATATAAGAATTAGTTTTTAAAGATGCTAAAATATTATCTGACATGTTATCTAAAAAAAATTTTGGATCTTTTGTAAAATTATTAAAATTATTTAAAAAATTAT
Source organism: candidate division TM6 bacterium GW2011_GWF2_30_66 (assembly GCA_000989195.1). Taxonomy (GTDB): domain Bacteria; phylum Babelota; class Babeliae; order Babelales; family Vermiphilaceae; genus GWF2-30-66. Next base: position 15,653 of record LBOA01000017.1, on the reverse strand, counting down.
TGTACATTAAATCGCTTATTAAGCTTTTATTTTGTTCAAATATATTTATTTCTGGAGCTTTAAAATATTGATCTATAAGTTCAGGCATAATCTCTAAAAGCTCTAAAAAAGCATAAGAATTTATACATGTAGCAGCTTTTAATTTATTGGAAAAGAGCATTAATACAGATTTTAAAAATGCGCCACTTTGTTGAGAATTTTTACCGTATTGTAAAAATTGTGTCATATGTAAAAAATTCTTTGGCAAAAATTCGTCAGCATACCAGTCTTTATTGTATATATTTTCAAAAAAACTATTTAAGCCTTTTGGTGTAAATTCTATCGGCACAAATGGATTTTTGCTTATACGGTTAAAGTCATTTTCAATATTTATATATTGCAAATCTTTTGTTTTTAAATTATGACTATAGTTGATAAGTAGGCATAAAAAGGGGAAAATAATATATTTTATTTTCATGCGTAACTCCTTTTGATAATTTGCTTAGTATGTGTAATTTTTTAATTATATTTTTATATGTTATTATAATTATACCAGCAATAAGAATAAAAATAAAAAATGAGAATAATTAAACGCTTATTTTGAAATAATTTTTTTAATAATAAGGGATTTTGATGGCACTGTTTTATTATCAAGCTTATGCAAAAGATGGAAAAAAAATAACTGGATATCTTGATGCGCCTTCGGCAGATACTGTTAAGCAGATGCTTGTCAACAAGGGTAGCTATCCAATTAAAATTTCTGTTGCAGAGGAAAAAAAGGTAGGATTTTTTCAAAAATTATTTCAGAAAAAAGTTACTGTAAAAGATAAAATTTTATTTACACGACAATTATCTACTTTGCTAAAATCTGGCGTGCCGTTATTACAAGCTTTGGAATTATTGATAGAACAAGTTGACGGTGAACTTAAAAATATAGTTATTACTTTAAAAGACGATATCAAAGAAGGTGCATCTTTTGCAGTTTCATTAAAAAAATTTCCAGATATTTTTCCAAATATATATATTCAGCTAGTGCGTGCTGGTGAAGCTTCTGGTAATATGGAAATTATTTTAGATAGGCTTACTGAGTATATGGAAAGAAGCGAAGAGATGAGAAAAAGAATTTCTTCCGCAATGTCTTATCCACTTATGCAGCTTGGTATGGCAGTTGTAGTGGTAGGAATTATGATGACATTTGTTGTTCCGCAAATGGCAGGTAATTTAAAAGACTCAGGAAAAAAATTGCCGGGATCAACACAGTTTTTGGTTGATATATCAGATTTTTTTGTAAATTATTATTTGTTTATAATTATTGCATCAATTATTGGTATTTTTGGATTTAAGTATTGGAAAAAGTCTTCATCAGGTGCTCGAGCATGGGATAAATTTAAGCTAAAAATTCCTGTAGTTAAATATTTTACAAAGACAGGTGCTGTAGTTCAATTTTCTCAAACTCTTGGTATGCTGACAGAGAGTGGTGTTAATTTGTCAGAATCTTTGGATATTGTTTGCAGTATAATTGATAACCGTATTTTGGCCGATACGCTTAGTGAAGCTAGAGATAAAATTGTAAAACAGGGTAAAATTGCGCAGTATCTCAAGCAAACTGAAATTTTTCCATCTATTGCTATTTACTTGATAAAGACAGGTGAAGAAAGTGGAAATTTGGGAAGTATGTTGCTTACTGTGGCAAAAAATTATGGTGATGATTTGAGTGAATACTCAGATAATCTTTCCAGTAAGATTGCACCTATTATGTTAATTGTAATGGCCGTTATTGTTGGATTTATTGTCATATCTATAGTCGTACCTATGATGCAACAAGGGGATGTTGCAGGCATGTAGGTTTTTTTATAGGAGTATTATATGATTCTTGCGCAAAAAAGGAATAAACCTGGTTTTTCTTTGATGGAAATTATGATCGCAGTTGCCATTATGGGTATACTTGTTGCTGTCGCTGGGCCAGCTCTTTTTGGTTATTTAGCTAGAGCTAAAGTAAGCAAAACAAAAACTGAGCTTAGATTTTTTAAGCAACAAATTGAGCAATTTAATGCAGATATTGGGGAATATCCAAAGACTTTAAATGATTTGGTTGTTTGTCCAAAGGGCTTAGAATCTAAGTGGTTTGGTGGTGGAGTTGCTGGTCTAAAAGGAGCCGGATATCTTAAAGCATTAAATAAGGATGCTTGGGGAAATCCATATGTTTATAAACCAGAGGGCTCTGATGGAAATCCATATATTTTATATTCTTATGGTCCAGACAAAAAAAATAAAAAGTCCATGATAAATGCTTGGGATTTAGATTAAGAGAGTTTAGATGCAAAAAAAGTCTGGATTTTCATTATTAGAAATTATGGTTGCCGTAGTCATTATAGGACTGCTGGCAGCCATTGTTATTCCAAATTTAGGTAGATCAAAAGCGAGACAAGAGCGAGATAAGTTTATTTCTGAGTTAAATTCGCTAACTGGGTTCGCTTTGCAAAATGCTGTAAAAACTAAAAAATTACATCAGGTTCTATTTAATTTTGGTAAAAAAGAAATTTATTTAAATATTGCGACAGAAAAAGATAAGTATGGAAAGATGCAGTACGTGCAAGTTAAAAGATCTTATGTTAAAAATATTGTAAAAATGATTGATCAGTTAGAGCTTAAAAATTTTTATGTAGAAGGCAAGGATCTTGCTGGCACTATAAGTAGTTCGAGCAAGGCTGGAGAGAGTTGGTTTTTTGTTTCTGATGGTATTTGTCAAACAGTTATAATTAATTATCTTGATAATAACCAAGAAAAATCTGGCAGAAATAAGTTGCAATTAGGTTTAGTGCTTAATCCATTTAGTGCACAATTTGAGGTCTTTGATGAATTTAAAAAGCCATAGTGCAAGTTCGGGTTTTATGTTAGAAGAGGTTATGATAGCGCTTGTTATAACTTCGCTTGTTATAATGCCGGTTTTGGATTTTGTTAGTACTTATATGGTTACAAGCACTAGATATAAAGACAAGAGTGCTATATTAATTATTATGAAAAATTTTATGATGCAACAAACTTATTTTTCGCAGGAAGATAAGACCAAAAGTAAAAGCTTAAATGAGAAAATAAAAGACCCTGCGCTTGATTTGAAGTATGCGCGTAGTCAGGTAAAAAAAATGCAGCCATTTCAGAATTTTAAAGAGCCTGAATTACAAAATTTATTTATGCAGCAGGTTGCAGTTGTTTCTGGTAAAAATAAAAATAGTATTGTTTGTTTTTTGTATAAGCCGTGAAAAATTAATATTATATATATGTTTGTGATTTGTAATTTTTCTTATATAGATTTGTTTGTGTTTGTTAGTTTCTTTGGTTTAAGTGTAGGGGGAAAGCCCCTATTTTTAGTTGGTGGGTTTTAGAATAATTGATCCCTGTTTAGGGTAATTAGTTTTGAAATAATTAATTTATGTGTAAAGTGAGTTTGTAAATAATTTATTGAAAATAAAATATGGTAAAAAAAAGTGGTTCTATATTACTCGAAGTTTTGATTGCATCGGCGATAAGCGCATTTATTTTGTCGTCTTTGTATAGCATACTAAGTCAGGTGAATGGTAATGTTACAAGAATGGATCGTATTTCAAGTATTGATATGCGAGCATTTCTTCTGCAAAATCAGCTTGAAAGAGATTTGTCTGGAGCGTTTATAATTTATGAGAGACAGCCAAAAGAGGCGGGTAAAAAAGATGTAGATGCCAAAGATGTTTCAGGGGCTGGTGATAAAGAAAAAGATAAGACTCGTGCTGGTGAAGATATTGGAAAAAAGAAAAAACAAGAATATGAGAATGTGCCTCTCAAGAAGGGGTTTTTGAGTGAAAATAATGGAGATAATATAAAAATTTTGAGTTTTATTACAAATAACCCGTTAAAATCGTTTGATAAGCCTAAGCCTCTTATGGCAAGAGTTGTTTATAAATTGGTTCAAGATACTAAAAAAAATAGGCCTGTCAGTGGTGGTAGTTCAGGTAGTGCAGGTCAGTCATTTAGGTTGTTTAGACAAGAGGGAATCGTATTAGGTTTTGATGAATTTAATAGAACGGTGCCAAAATCTACAGATTTTGAACTTGTAAAAAACATAAAAAAAATGTCAGTAGAATATACGGTTATGATAAAATCTGGGGATGATAAAAACAAAAAAGATGGGGATGCAAAAGCGCAGGGGAAAACTACAGGTCAAGCAGATCAAGGGTCAGCAAGGGCACAAGAAAAAGCACCTGAAAAAGAACAAAAAATAGAATATAAAAATTTCAAAAAATGGACAGACGAAGAAATTAAAAAAACAAAAAAATATAGACCTGATTTTTGCAAATTTATTGTCGAATTTTGGGACGATGCTAAAAAAACTTTTAAAACTTTCGAATTTAAAATTTATATGTATCAGGTAGTTGCAAAACCCGAGCTTGAGAAAAAAACAGAATCGGCGCAACAGCCACAATTATCAAGATTGGCGTCAAGGGAAGGTCAAAATAGTCAAACAGGTTTAGGAAATAATCCGCAGGGGAATATTAATCTTGATGTTATTCTTGGAAAAAATAACAGGAATAGTAGGGCGAGCGTTGGTGCAAATAATGGCGCAAAAAAAGGTGGAAGAAAAAACAGTGTTTTTAATATGTTTTTGAGCGGGAATAATCTATGATAGAGAAGCAACAATCAGGATATATTTTAATTTTTTCTATGATGTTTATTGCTATGATTATAGCTTTATCAATGATAATTTCCAATCGCGGCTCTTTGCATGTAAATTATGCAAAATTTATGATTAGTCGTGAAAAAGCAAAAATGCTAGCATATTCTGGGCTGCAAATTGCTATGGCGCAGCTTGCAATAAAAGAAAAAAAAGAAGAAGATGCGGGCAAGGCTGAAATTGGTAAAGATAAAAGCGGGGCTAGGTCTAGCGGGGCTAGGTCTAGCGGAGATTCAAAACAATTATGGACCGAAAAAGAATCGAAAGAATTTATAAAAACAGTCTGGCCTAATATGTATAAGTGGCAGGAATTTAAATTAACAGAAAAAAATTATGGTACTGATGGAATTATAAAAATTTGTATAGGCGCAGAAGAAGGTAAGCTTGATATAAATAAAACATTTGTTTTTGATGAAGATCAGGCGAAAAGAAAATTTGTTGGTCAGGCAGATATAGCTGAAAAAAAAGATAGTGAAAACGATGAGCAAAAAGATTTAACAACAGATGCAAAAAAAAGTGTGAAAAGTAGCAGTGATTATAAAAAGTTGTATGAAAATGTTTTTAAAAAAATAGATGTTTTTATTAAGGGCGCAAATAAATTCGAAAAATTTGAGGGTTATCTAAAGAATAAGCAACGGTTTGAAAAAATTCTAAAAAATAGACAAGATATGTTATATGATACGACAGAATTTTTTGCATTAGATGGCTTTGATGGATTTGCCGATAAAATTTTTTATGAGCCGCAAGAAGAAGTTAGAGAAAAAGGTAAAGTTTTAAAGGCAGCTGAAACTATCTATTGGAACGATATTTTTACAATATTTTCTGGTAATAAAAAAATAAGCCCTTGGTTTATTTCCCCGTCTATAAAAAAACTTTTAGGTTTTAAAGAGCCAGAAATAAAAAGTAAAGCAGATAGTATTTCAAAAAAATTTAAAGAAAATTTGTCATATCCAAAAGATTGGAATGATATCTTTATGCCTATATTTGGTATAAAATACGAAGATATACCAGCATGGTTTAAATTTGCAATTGACGAAAAATTTGAGCCGAGATTTTTTTCTGTGATATCATATGGTAAGGTTGATGATGTTTATCATAAAATTTTTGCTATAATTGAGAGAAAGAAAGAAGAGATAAATAAAAAAATAGTTATTAAGTTTGAGATAAAAAAATTTTATTGCGTCTAATTTAAAAATTAGATTTAGCGTTAACAGTAGCGAGGTTTAGCAGTGCGTGGAAAAATAGAAACTCAGGTAGGAATTTTTGTAATAGCTGCAATAGGCGTTCTAATTTACATGGGATTTCATATAGGCGCATTTAGATTTGACATAAACAGGTATGCTAATTATAAAATTTATTTTAAGGATGTGTCTGGGTTATCAAGAAAAGCAGAAGTCCGTGTTGCTGGAGTAAAAGTTGGATGGTTAGAAAAGTTAGAAGCTGTTTCTGATGGAGAGCTCAGAGTAAGAGCATATGTAATGATTTTGAAAGATTTTGTTCTTTATAGTGATGCTTATGCGATGATTAGGCAAGATGGACTACTAGGAACAAAGTTTATAGAAATTGTTCCAGGAGATCCGCTACTAAGAAAATTAAGTAGTGGCGATACTTTAAGCAAGCCGAGTGTTTCGCCAGTTAGTACAGATGAAATTTTGCAGCAGGTAAAAGATATAGCTGCGCATGTGCAAGATGTAACAAAATCTTTTAGAGCTGCTATTGGTGGAGAGCAAGGAGAGTCGCAACTGAGATCTATTTTTAATAATATAAATGAAGCGTCTTCTAGATTTGCATCTATGGCAGAGATTCTTGATAGAAATTTATCTAATAATCAAGGTAAAATAGAAGAGATTTTGAATATTGGTGAAAGCATAAATAGAGTTGCTAGTAAGCTAGATGAAAGTGTTTTCCCTGCATTTAAAGATGGAATTGAAAAAATATCTAATGTGTTTGATAATGATTTTTCTAAGGTTGCTGAAAGAATTAGTGATTCAACAGAGTCATTAAATGAGGCATTGTCAGAAGCCAGAGATGGTCTAAAGCATATTAGTTCTATATCAGAAAAAATTGATGATGGAAAAGGGCTTTTAGGTAAGCTTATTAATGAAGATGAAACTTATAAAGATATAAAATTTGCTGTATCAGGCATAAAGAATTACTTTGCAAAAATCGATAAGTTGCAAATTTTGTTTGATTCACATTTTGAGACAATGTATAGACCTGCAGAAAATTATAGATATGAGGATTCAAAAGGTTATTTTGATATAAGAATTAACCCAAATGAAGATTATTTCTATAAATTAGAATTAGCAACATCTCAGAAAGGATTTATAGAGAGAAAAGAAAGGTTGAGATCTTATGCAGATCAATGTGGAAATACTTTAGATACGTGTAGTATGAAGTTAGATGATTGGGCAAAGTTGCAATATGTTTATAGACGTAGGACCGAAAAAATACAGCGTAATACTGTTAAGTTAGGATTGCAATTTGGTAAAATTTTTGGCCCCGTGGCGGTAAGATTTGGACTTTTTGAGGGTTCATCAGGTATTGGTGTTGATTTTGATATTCCCTTCTCTTCTGACAAATTTAGATGGGTTACGTCTTTTGAAGGTTTTGACTTTATAGGTTGGAATAGGCTTGAAGATAGACGTCCGCACTTAAAATGGATAAATAAGATTTATGTTATGAGAAATCTATATATGACGTTTGGCGCAGATGACTTTATAAGTAAGCATAACTCTAATGCTTTCTTTGGAGCTGGTATTAGATTTGGCGATGATGATATTAAGTATTTTGCATCATCTATAGGTGGCTTATCTGGCGTGGGAAGTATGCGTTAGTTTAAGGTATAAATTATAGTTTTTGTGGCAATATTTAAAAAGATATTGCCATTTTTTAGTGTTTTATTAGAAAAAGCACTATTTTTATGTTTCTATTTGTGATATAATGCTTGACAAGTATTATATTTTGTCTTGTTTTAATTTTATTAAAAATGTTTTATTTTAGGGCTTGTTATGAATAAATTTAAATTATTATTTTTATTTCTTTTTTTGATAAATATTTTTAGCGTTTCTTTTTGTATGGATCAAGAGCAAAAAAATAATGGAAAGAGAAAGCGCGAAGAATTGTTTTTTAAAACAGATGAGAATAATGAAAAAGAAGATCAAAATAACTATAAAAGAAGGAAATTAGAGGATTCGGCTGATGAAAATCACAAACATTTAGATAAATATATAAAGATGATAGATAGTGTAGAGGATTTTCCATGGGAAGATTTGTTTAATGAAAAGCTAGAAGATATAAGTTCAGTAATTGAAATATTAAAATCAGGAGGATTTTTTTTTGATACAAATGATTTTTATGAAGTCTTTAGTTATTCTGAAGATGAAAAAATTAAAGATAAATTAGACATTTTTATAAGAATAGATGTAGATATAAATTGGGTAAGATTACTTAATATATTTATTCGTGATAATAAAGATGATTGTGTAATTTTATTAAAAAATAAAATTACAAATGAGATAAATAATTTTACTATTATGTATGTTTTTAATGAAGGTTATTTTTCTTTCCTTCCTGGTTTGTGGACTAATTTAAGTTTTATTAGGGCTTTTAGTCCTCTTTTTGTAGCTATTTGCAATGAAAATATAAATCAAGTAAAGCTTTTGGTAGAATGTTTTGATGCAGATGTCAATGCAAAGCAGTTAAGTTTAGATAGTATAGGTGCAGAGTATGAGAGTATTTTTACAGGTATGTCACCATTACATTTGGCAATTGAATTAGGTTCATATGACATAATAGAGTATCTTATATCAAAAGGTGCAGATATAAATTGTAGCGATAATAATGGTAATACAATTTTACATACTACAAATTGTAAAAAAGATTTAGTTGGTTTTAGTTTATGGCTTTTAGAGAATGGTGCAGATGCAAATAAAGTAAATAAAGTTGGTAAGACACCTTTAGATATTTTGATAGATAATAAAATTTATAATTTAAAATTGATTTATAAATTAATTCTAAATGGTGAAAAAAATAAAGATGGTAAAATTTTAATACCAGATTCGATAAAAAAACATAGTAATGAAAGATTTATTTTTTTTCTTTATAAAGTTATGGAATTATTTCCTAGTGTTTACTCTGATGGAAAAAAACCTGAAAATATTTTATTACAATTGATATGTTATGTTGAATCTTATATTAGATCAATTTTTAAAGTTACAAATGATAAGTTAACACAGAATAATAATAACTTTAAAAATTATTATTATCCTATGTTAAATAATTATTTAAATTTTATGGTTTTAATCGTTAAAGATTTTATTAATGATTGTGAAAAAAATAAAGTTAGCTTTGATGAGTTGAAAAGCAAAAATGGTGTTAATGTTATTCATGTTAATAAAATTTTATATATATTGGTTTATCTTAGCAGTAAAAATTATTATATTGATGATAATAAAACAAAAGCTCTTTTAACTGATTATATTAAAACTATGATTAGTTTATTTTTGTGTAATGATGAATCAATAGTTAATGAATTAGATCTTAATAAAAAAACTATTTTGCACTTTTCTTGTGCTGGTTTTGATGAAGTTTCTATAGACGAAATAACTGGAGCTGAGCTTTATAGTGGAATAACGAGAGATTTATTAGAAAAATTTGAAGTAAATGATATTAATTGTAGAGATTATAAAGGTAGAACTCCGCTTTGTTATGCCGTATTGTTTGGTAAAAAATCATCTATAAAAGCTCTTATTGACAATGGCGCAAGTTTAGATAATTTGGATGGAAAAGGGACTAATTTTTATGAATTACTAAAAAAAAGTGATAATGGTTTGGATGTATATTTTGAAAATATTAGAAAATCACAAGCAGAATTTGAAAAAATTAAAATTAATGCACTTAATAGAAGAGTGCCTTATTTAGAAAAAATACATCCAACAGATAGTTGTCTTATTTGTATGGACGACTTTGGGGCGAATTTGAAGCAATTATTTTTGGTAAGTTGTGGGCATGGTTTTTGTGAAAGATGCATAAAAAAAGAATTTGTTTCTAATGATGGTGATTTTAAAGTTTGCCCAACTTGTAGATGTAAGCCTTTAGAAATCGAATTTGATAGCGAAAAGCTTAGAGCGTATATATTGAAATTTGAGAAAAATAAATAAAATAATTATAAATATCTTTAAATAAAAAGCCTAAAATTTAATTAAATTTTAGGCTTTTTATTTACTTAATTTTATTGGAAAGAAACGCCAGCTTTTAGCCAAGCACCCCATTGCGAAATAGCTCTATGAGATCTACTTTTTGATGCGAATTCAGCTTCGCCGCCAATTCCAGCAAAAGGTCTCCATCTAATTTCTTTATCATGCCATTCATAATTTATATGCACAAATATTTTATGCGTTATTGCGCTTGTAGATTGGCAAGTATCTATGTCATCAGTATTAACAAGTATAGGATTAAAAGATGAATACAATTTTGCATTATCTTGATTTACTTGTGCGATAAAAGTGTCTTTTGTGAATCCACGATTTCCTGCATCTGTTAGCACCCATGCAAATTGTGGATTATCTACGCCCATATTTTGAGCAGCTCCTGAAGGATTTGTTTTTTTTAATTTCATATTTTCACCGGTGTGAATATCGGCTTTACTTTGAGAGCCAGAAAGAGTGCTATAAAAAGTATCGCTATTAATATCTCGACCCCAAATCATACCATCGCCTTTTATGACATATGTATTATCTGGTGTTTTATGGCAGAAATTTTGGCAAGGTGAGATTTTTTCTTTTGTTCTAGCCCAAAGTTCGTAACCTATGTCAAAGCTGAAATCTTGACCAATATAGCCCAATTTGATTGCGACATCTGCTTGCAAGTCAATTCCTACATTTACTACTCGAGTTGTATAATTTATTGCAGGTATTAATCCTGAACAGATGTCAGTTTCGCTAGAATTTGTATATTTTGAATAAGTATATTTTGCAGTATTTGTTTGTGCAATTTCGCCAGTAGGATCAACAGGTATTATATCTGCGCCACTATAGCCAGAAAATTCTTTAATATTAGTTGTGCTTGTTCCAACTAGATCCCAGGTTGTTGTGTCTGCAGCTGGGGTCATTTGTAAAAGTAGCATGTATCGACTATTTGGTTTATTGCAAAAATCGAATGATCTTGCTTGGTATGCATCGAACATATGGGTAAATGTGGCTTCAAGCCATATGCCAGCATAACGATTTTCATTTTCTGAACTTCTGTAAAATATCCAGCTACTGTCAATGCCAAGGCCAAGTTCCCAGTGTTTGCCGTTTCCAACAATTGGCTCAAAGAGATATCTCGCATCTGGTCTTGTGCCTGTTGGGATTACAGCGTTTAAACTGGCTCCCAAGAAAAAATCTTTTTTTAATATAAAATTATATCCAAATGCGGCTTGAAAATCAGAAAATTGTGTTTTTTGTAAGTTTAAACATGGCATTGTTCCAAAGAGCATGCTTACTCTTTGATCGCCAAATGTTGTTCCAAGTTGTACAGCGTTGATAAAATCTTGTGGGAGTGCCGATCTCAAGATGGGTGTTGGAGCTGTGCCGCTATCTGCAGGTATATATGGTTTTTGTCCAATGCTCATATAGCCAAGCGCGAAAGGGTCTTGGCCATAATCATTTACGCATTCTGCCATATTTAGAGCCCAGGTTGTGCTGGCTATTGGTAAGTGAACTTTTATATAAAGACCTTTTTTTATGCTATCAAGGCCAAAATATGTATTTAAATCTATAATAATATTTTTTATTGATGGGCAAAATTGTACTTGACTTTCAAAGTCTATGGGTAAACCAAAATAATCTGCAAGCCATGCTTTTGAGTTTCTATTTGCAACAGCAGAGCCTTGTATTATTAATTTATTACCATCAACCAAATCATTTCCAAATAAGTGTTGCGCTATTTCATAAGGTCTAAATGATGATGTAAATTCAACAGACGAATATAGAGAGCCATTAAGTTTTTCCATTCCATATTTGTTTGTAAAAGGTTGCCATCCACAAATTTCTTTTGCATTATTTAAACTTACAGATCTGTATTGTAAAAATGGAGCGCCACTACATTCATTTATTTTTTTGCATGTGCAAGAATTTATATTATTGTAGCAAAAATCGCAAGCACAAGGCTCAGAGCAACTTTCGCAGCAACACGCACTGCAGTTTTTTGCGTATAAAAAACTGTTTGAAAAAATAATAGAAAATAAAGTAAAAATTATTAGCAACCATATATTATTTAAAAAATTTTTCATCTAGCTTCCTTTTTTTTTATAAATAATTTGCTTCTAAAAAAATCTATAAACAAGTTTAGCATGTTTTATATTTTTATAGTTAATAAATTTGATTTAAGTTTTAAAAATATTGCAGCATGGTTTGTTTCTAGCTTGTATTGTGCAAGCCATGTAAAAAATTTATCACTTATAAATTGTAGATTTTCAAGTTTTTGTTTTATAGATAAAAAATTATTTGTATTTATTGGAAATATTTTTAATAATCTTGTTGTTTTTAAAAAATTATAAAATTTAGAATAAAAAGTTAGTATATTTTTTTCTTTTTCTATAGTTTTAATAAAAATTGATAGTGGCGATAAAAAGTCTAATGGATTTTTATAATTTGTATAACGTTTTTGTATTTCTATAAGCAGTAATTCGGTTAATTTTTCTGGTGCAATTTTATTTTTATTTTGCCAATTGCTCCAGTTATTTTCATTTTCTATATAGTTATTTCCTATTTTTAAAATTAAGCATATATTTGCGTAAGAAGATATTATTGTTGCGGGGATTATGTATTGTTTGTTTTTTGAGTAAAAATCTTTTATTGTGTTGGCTAAATTTTTAGACGTATTTATCAAAAAATTTGAAATATTTTCAAATTTTGGCAGATAACTTAAGATAGTTTTTTGAATATTCGTATTGCTTAAATTATTTATATTGCTTGGTTTAAAATTATTATTTAAATTTATATGTATTTTATTTTTTTTTTATCTATATAAATTTTGTCATAATTATTTATGTATTCAGAAGATAAAAAAACATTTTTTATATAAGCGAGTCTTTCTAAATTTTCGTTTATAGTCTCAAAGCTCTTAGTGTCTATTGGGAAGATAGTTAGTAAGTAATATTTATTTAAAAAATTATAGACTTTACTGTAAGCAGTCAGAATCTTTTTTTCTTTTTCTATATCATTCATAAATTGTGTAAGCGAAATTACAAGATTATTTTTGTTTTCGTAGCGCATTTTTATTTGTTCAAGAACTTGCTGCGCAAACATATCATGAGGGATTTCCATTAATTTTTCTATAGATATTTCTTTTTTCCAACAAGACCAAAGATTTTCGTTTTCTAAATAATTTTTGCAATAAGTTATTGTATAAAAAGATATGCCATAGGCTGCTAAGATTGAAGTTGCGGCTATAATTGTTTTATAATTTTTTGTAAAAAAATCTTGTTTTGGCCAATATCCGTTTATGCGTTCAACCATCACAGAGGCACTTGAATAGCTGCCATTCGTATTTTCTGATGAGTTTGTATTTGTGATTGGCTTTGCGTTTGTATCAAAGCTATTTATATTTTTATTATTTATCGTTATTATATTTGATGGATTTTTGTTTATGTCTATATTTTTATCTATTGCTAATAATGTAGTTGTAATGCTTAATATCATGGCTATTAAAGCTTGTGTAATAAATGTTTTTATATTTAAAATTTTTATATTCATTTTTTCTCCATATATTTTTTATTAAAATAAATTTATAAAATTAATGTAACAAAAGAAATAATAGTTTTTGTATGTTTAGTTGTCTTATGTGCAAAAAAGCGTTATTTAAAAATAAACTTGATAAGATGTCTTTTTTTAAAAAAAATATAGTATAATTTTTTTATATAAAAATTTAATTAAAAGCTTTATAAAATAAAAGGAGTTTCTTGTGTTAGCAAAAGCAATAGATTTTTTTATAAGTACATGGTTGTGGGCAGACACCTGGGGGATTTATCATCTTTCGTTAAATATTATTTTTATGTTAATTTTATTGAAATTTGTAGGAAAATTTAAAATAGTTCCGGCTGTTCTGTTGGCATTTTTTTCTGAAGTTTTTGCAATTTTGGTATATACGATAACGGTTTTTGCCATTATATTTGTATTTGAGAAAATATATATTCCAGCAGACAATGCTGATAATGTACAGGTTATAAATGTTTTGTTTGCTTGCATTAGTGTTGGAATTATATATTCTTGTTTGCAATCCTTATTTTTATTTATTGTTAACAAGTTTTATTCTATAAATTTGCGTATTGCGATATTATTATCTTTTGTTAGCAATATAATGGCAGCATTATTTATTTATAGATTTTTGGAGATTAGTTAGTATTTATAATAAATAATCTTATATAAAATTCGGGGATATAGTGGATATAAATCTAAAAAAAGAACTTATAGAGAATTTGTCGCAAAATTTAACAGAAAATAAAAAAAATCTAATAGAAAAGCTTATTATTAATCGTACCAAGCATATAACGGTTGTGCTGGAAGATATTTTTCAGGCACATAATGCAAGTGCAGTAATTAGATCATGTGAATGTTTTGGAATACAAGATGTGCATGCGATAAAACAGCGTAATAAATTTTCTCCAATTAATACAATATCAAAGGGTTCATCTCAATGGATGGATATTTATAGCTATAAAACTCCTGAAGAATGTTATGAAAATTTAAAAAAATCAGGATATAAAATTGTTGCAACAACTCCACATAAAAGATCTATAAGTTTGCAACAGCTAGATCTTTCACAAAAAACAGCATTTGTTTTTGGAACAGAAGATATTGGGTTGAGCAAAGACGCAATAGAATTGGCTGACGAGTATGTGACAATAGATATGTTTGGGTTTACAGAGAGTTTTAATCTTTCTGTAAGTGTTGGCATTTGTCTTTATGATGCGATAAGTAGGCTACATGCTTCTGACATTAATTGGCATTTGTCAGAAAGTGAACTTTTGGACGTAAAATTGGGTTGGATAAGAAATATAGTCTCTGGGGCATCGGTTTTTGAGCAAAGGTTTTTGGAGAGCAAGAAGGGCTAATAGATTCTGGTTTTTTATAAAGCTTACTAAAATTAGTGCTATAAATTTTTATAGTACTAATTTTAGTAAAAACAATAAATTTTAATTTTTAAACTTTTATAATTTTTGTGTGCATAATTGATTATTAGGGAAAACTTTTTTAAATAAAGCAAGCATAGCGAATGCTTCATCGCAAGAAAATTCTTGCGAGTGACCAATAAGACAATTACTGCAGTAAGATCTATTGCATTCAGAACATTTAATTTCTATTGGTTTGTTGCTGAAAGTGATATGTTTATTGGAAATGAAGCCTCCATCGCAATCAGGGGTTGGACAATGTTGAAATCCTTCTGGATAAGCAATGGCATTTATTATTTCTAATTTTTTTATTATTTCTAATTCTTTTTCTGTTGCTATGTTTTTAATGTCGGATGTTGAAATTTTTAATCTACAGTGGCCGTTTGGGCATTTTAGATTTTCGATATTTAATTCTTTTGTTGTAAATCTAATTGGACCTTGTTTTAAACATTTTTTGCAAAATGTCATGCCGCAGCAGCTCATTGTATGAAGATCTTGAGAATTTTTGTCTTCATAGCAAATAGGGCATTCTTTGACTTTATTTTGGCAATTATTCATAGTAAAGGATGGTTTTGAAAAAATTAAAATTGTAAAAATACCGGTTAATAATATTTTTTTGGTATTCATAGTAAAAACTCCTAACGTTTTTTATCAGTTTTAGTAAAAATTTAATTCTTACTAAGAATAAGGGGTTTTAATTAAAAATCAAGGGCTTGTCCTGACTCAGTACATATGGGACTTTTTGCCGCTAATTAAAGTATATTATGCCATAAAGAGCCTTTATTGTAAAACGGTATGGTTTCTGATTGAATA
>LBOA01000016.1 GCA_000989195.1 candidate division TM6 bacterium GW2011_GWF2_30_66 | reverse complement strand
GAAAAAAAAAAAAATGTTAAGAGAAACCGCCGTATACGGTGAGTACGTACGGTGGTGTGGGAGGTCGAAAGTGAGAAATCTCACTTTCTCCTACCCGATATTAAATATTTTCTTGATTATGCATGTACGAAGTTTATATAATTAAAGTGTATTTATTTTTTGAACAATTATTAGAAAGGAATAGTATGGTTGATGGAGCAAGTGCTGTAAAAGAGGTTGCTGTAAAAACTGGTTGGTTGGATGCTATAAAAGAGAATCTAAGTTTTGAAGTTCTTTCGAAAAAGTTAGATCTTACTAAAGAAAAAATGGTTGCACTCGTTGTTTATTTGGGAGCGGGTCTTTTGCTTGGATTTTTATTAAAAAGATTTTTTAAATATGTTTTGTTTTTGGCAGCAATTCTTATTGGGTTATATTTTTTGCAAAAATCTGGAGCTATTAATATAGTTATAGACTGGAATAAAATGAATGATTTTATTGGAATAAAATCAGTTCCTCAAGTGGATAGCAATTTATTTTTAGGCTATTGGTTATGGATAAAAGCTAATGTAGCAATATCTATTAGCTTCTTGATAGGATTTATTATCGGCTGGAAAATAAGCTAAAAATTAAAAGGGGCTTCGGGTGAAAAAAGAAACAAATGATTTGCAAATTAATGAATTGCGTAAAATAAATAAAACAGATAGTGAATACATAAAGGGTTTATCTGGAATTTTGGAAAAAAATAAAATGTTAACTCATGATGAGTCTTTAGCTGTACAAAAATCTTTTATTGATAGTGATCATGACTTATTTGATGATTTTTTAATTGAAGAAGGAATTGTTCAGGAGAGTGATTTACTAAAGGCTTTAGGTCAATATTATAATATTGCGCCATTTGATGTAACTGGTTATTTTTTTGATCATGAACTTATTACAAAATTTCCAAAAGGTTTTTTGCTCAGAGAAGGGATTATCCCTGTTGAAGTCGATAACGATATAATGTCCGTTGTTGCAAGTGACCCAGACAAAGAAGGCTTAGAAAGTATGATTAAAGAATATGCTTCTTATGATGTTGTTTTTATGGTGGGCATAAGAAGAGATATTTGTGATGCTGTAAAAGAGTTTTTTGATAAGTCTGTTTCAGAAGTTGATTATGATGAAGATTTAAGGCAAGAAAGACAGTTAGAATCAGAAGCAGAGTATATAGAAGATGGTGGTAAGCCAATTATAGAAGATTAAAAGTAAAACATGCAAAATTTAGAAAAAAATATTGAGCAAGAGGCTGTTGATAGTAATAGTTTTATAATAAATCAAGTAGATTTGATTATAAAAAATGCTATAAAAAGTTCTGCTTCTGATATTCATATCGAATCTGGTCAAGATGGGGCTAGATTGCGGTATAGAATTGATGGAATTTTATATGATCAGCCGAAAATACAAGAAAATATAAAATCTCAGGTAGTTTCTAGAATTAAAGTTTTATCTAATATAAATCTTGCAGAAAAGCGGGTCCCTCAGGATGGCAAATTTATAATTTCATCTGAAGATAATTTAAAAAATATTGATTTGCGTGTTTCAACTTTCCCTTCTATTTACGGTGAAAAAGTAGTTATAAGAATTTTAGATAGATCAAAAAATATGATCAGATTAGATGCGCTTGGTTTTGATAGGAAAATGGAGAAAGATTTTATTTCACTTTTAGAGCGGCCAAGTGGTTTTATTTTAGTAACTGGACCAACTGGATCAGGTAAAACAACAACTCTTTATGCTTCACTATCGCATCTTAATTCGCCACAAAAGAATATAATAACGTTAGAAGATCCTGTAGAATATAATCTAGATGGTATCACGCAGGGACAAATACATACAGATGCAGGCTTTACTTTTGCAAAAGGAATAAGAGCTGTTTTACGACAAGATCCAGACATTGCGATGATAGGTGAAATTAGAGATAAAGAAACAGCTCAAACGGCAATAGAAGCATCTCTTACCGGGCATCAAGTGTTTAGTACTTTGCATACTAATGATGCTCCAGGTGCAATAATGCGCTTGATGGATATGCGTATTGAGCCATTTTTATTAAATGCAGCGCTTACGGGTGTTTTGGCCCAAAGATTGGCAAGAAAAATATGTGATAATTGTAAGGCTGAAAGAGCAGTTACAGACAAAGAAAAGAAGCTTTTGGATAAAATTATTAAAATTGATAAAACTGTAAAAAATTTTGGATTAGATATAAATAAATTATATTATGGTTCTGGCTGCGATAGTTGCTTTAATCTTGGTTATCGCGGGCGAACTGGTTTATTTGAGTTACTTACAGTTTCACAAGAACTGCGATCTTTGGTGATAGAAAGTCCAAAATTTGACGATATTCGATCAAGAGCTATCTTGGATGGTATGACTCCTATGATTATTGATGGTTTGCATAAAGTTAATTTAGGCGAAATATCGCTAGATGAGCTTGTACGAGTTGTTTGGTGAGTTAATAATTAATAATTTTAAAATGGGTGTGTCATGAAGCTCAAAAAAAAAGAGTTTAAAAAGAGTATATTATATTTAAGTTGCTTGTTTTTATTTTTTCTTTTATTTACAATAAATTCTTATTCTTATTGGCCATATGGAAAAGATAAAGATCTTAATGAAATTGCTAGATTGGATTTGCCAAAAGTAGTAATACCAGGATTTAAAGCTGGCGCAGTTCCGGCTACGCCTGTTGGAATAGAAATTTTTGAAGAATTTATGAGAATAAAAAATTTTGACATGTCTTACGTTAGACAATTATTAAATAGACATTCTGGATCAAAGTTTTATCATTTATATAGTGCCTATTGTTATGGTTTTTATAAATGGCAAAATACTTCAAATGCTTATGAGAGAGAGAGAATAAAGAGAGCTGTTTGGAATATTGCAATTGAATTTTCTAAACAAAATAATCCAAGATGGCAGACTTATTTTTTTGGGATGATTCCAGCATTTACATGGACTGGGGTTGCAACATTTGCTTTTTGTTTTGGTTCGTATTTGAGAAAAAATAATAAAGCAGTTTTTGAAAAATATAGTGATAAGATTTTTGATTTTTTTATTAACTTACTTAAAAGTGTGAATTCAAAAGATGATGGAAAAGCTTCTTGATATAAAAGACCTTTGCGTTTTTATAGATAATAAAATAGAACGTAAAGAGATTATAAAAAATTTAAATTTATGTGTAAATACAGGTGAAATAAATGCAATAATGGGTCCTAATGGTAGCGGCAAGAGCAGCTTGGCTTATGTTGTTATGGGACATCCAAGCTATATTATTAAAAACGGGGATATATTTTTCTTGGGTAAAAATATAAAAAATTTGTCACCAGATAAAATAGCAAAAATGGGAATATTTCTTGCCTTTCAAGATCCGTGTGAAATTCAGGGTTCTACAGTATTTAGTATTTTAAAAGAGTTGTACGTTTCAAAATCTAAAAAGCTTGTAACAATTTCGACATTTTCTGAAATTTTATTTAAAAATATGGATATTCTTGGGCTTGCACATGATTTTGCAGCAAGGGATTTAAATTCAGGATTTTCTGGTGGCGAGAAAAAGAAGTTTGAAATATTGCAAATGCTTGTTTTGCAGCCAAAGTTTGTAATTCTTGATGAGATAGACTCTGGTCTTGACGTAGATGCGCTAAAAGTTGTAGCAACTGGAATTTTGGAGGCGAAAAAAGAAAATCCAGATATGGGTATTTTAATAATCACGCATTATCAAAGAATTTTAAAATATATTAATCCAGATTTTGTGCATATTATGCAAGATGGTCAGATTATAAAATCTGGCGACTTTTCTTTGGTTGATGAAATAGAATTGCATGGGTATAACCAGTATCTTGATGGTGAAAAAAAAGATGCCTAAAAAAAATTTTCAAGATCAAAAAAATAAAAAAAATATAAGTGAATCTCATGAAAAAATAACGCATGAGAAAATAAGTAAAAAACTTATATGCCAGATTTCTGAGCAGAAAAATGAACCTGGTTGGTTAACAGATTTTAGACTAAACTCGCTGGATATTTTTGAGAGTTTGCCTATGCCAAAGTTTGGCCCAAATTTGGAAGATCTTGATACAAATGATATATGTTTTTATTTAAAGCCAACCGATACGCAAAAAAAAACATGGCAAGATGTGCCTGAAAAAATTAAGCGTACGTTTGATGTAATAGGTGTGCCACATGCAGAAAAAGAATTTTTGGCAGGAGTTGGTGCTCAATATGATTCTGAGATTATATATAAAAGTTTAAGAGAAAAATGGGTCGATCAGGGAGTTGTTTTTTTAGACATAAGTGATGGTTTGAAAAGTCATAAAGAGATATTTAAAAAATATTTTGGCTCAGTTGTCCCTGCGAATGATAATAAATTTGCAGCACTTAATTCAGCTGTTTTTAGTGGCGGAAGTCTAATAATTGTTCCAAAAGGTGTGCATATAGATATGCCATTACAGGCATATTTTAGAGTAGATGCTTCTAAGTTTGGACAGTTTGAGCGTACGTTAATAATTGCAGAACAAGATAGTAGTTTGCATTATGTCGAGGGTTGCAGCGCGCCTGTTTATAAATCTAACTCTTTGCACTGTGCTGTAGTTGAAGTTGTTGCGCTTGAAAATGCAAAAATGCGTTACACAACAATACAAAACTGGTCAGAAAATATTTACAACCTTGTTACAAAACGTGCAGTTGCGCATAAGAATGCGACAGTGGAGTGGGTTGATGGTAATTTTGGAAGCAAAGTTACTATGAAGTATCCATCAATTATTTTAAAAGAGAGTGGTGCAAAAGCGCAAATAATATCCATAGCCGTTGCAAAAAAAGATCAGGTTATAGATTCAGGAGCTAAATGCATACATTTGGCTGAAAATACAAGTTCGTCTATTTTATCTAAATCTATTAGTAAAGATGGCGGTGTTTCAAGCTTTAGGGGCTTAATAAAGGTTGAGGCAGGTATAAAGAACATAAAATCTAAGATGCAATGCAATGCGATTATTTTAGATAATATTTCTAGATCAGATGCATATCCAAAAATTATAGTAAAGTCTAAAGATAATGTTGATATAGGTCACGAAGCTAGTGTAAGTAAGTTGGATTCTCAGCAGTTATTTTATTTAATGTCACGGGGTTTTAGCGAGCAAAAAGCTAGGTCTATGATTGTAAACGGATTTATAGATGTTTTTGTAAAAGAGTTACCTATGGAGTATGCTGTTGAGATAAATCGGCTTATTAATGCTGATATGGAGGGCAAGCTTGATTAAATTAAATTTTGGTGCTTGTTTGATTAATTTTTATAGTGTGTATATTTTAGATTCTTTATTGCGAGATGGGGTTGCGAAATGTCAAAAAAAGTTAGTATAACCCCCCCCGTTCACCCTGAGTTAATCGAAGGGTCGAGTGGCTTAGATAAAAAAACCAGCAACTATTTGTTATACGAGACTGGCAATTTTATTGAAAAATATCCTGAGTGTGAAAAAGAATTAATACAGGATTTTTCACACGTACTTTTTATTCCAGAAAATTTAGTAATTAAAGAAATTATATTTTTACAAGATATTTTGCGAGAATATAATGTTAAAAATTTGCTTATTATTTTAGAAAGAAGTGCGAGCGTAAAGATTTACAATAACACGCTGCAAAATTTTGCAAAATCTCTGGACCCTTCGATTAACTCAGGGCGAACGGAGGGTATAAATTTTAATTTGCAAGAGAACAGTAAGCTTGACTGTTATTTGTTTTTAGCCGGCGAGCAAGAGGCTAGTTTCGTAGAAACAGAATTTAATTTAAGTGTAAATCTTTTAGGTGAGCATGCGCATGCAAATGTAACGGGATTTTATCTAGCTGGTAAGAATCAAAAAATAAACATGCAAACAAGTCAAAAGCATTTATCACAAAACTCTTTTAGCAATTTAATTATAAATGGTGTGCTTGCGCAAGAATCGCAAGTAAAATATTGTGGCAAAATTTTTGTGGCCAAAGATGCGATAGGCGTAAAGGCTAGCCAAGAAAATAAAAATATATTATTGGGTGAAAATATAATTTTAGATGCCGCGCCAGAGCTTGAAGTTTTAAATAATGAAGTTGAATGTGAGCATGGATGTGCAGCGGGTCAATTTGATGATAAGCAATTATTTTATTTGCAGTCGCGAGGGTTTGATAAAAATCAGGCTACATTATTATTGATCGAGGGCTTTTTTGGTTTTATAAATAATTTAGATTATGATATAAGAATTAGAGAGAGTTTATTGGAAAAGATAAAATTAAAAATAAGAGGTATCCTGTGAGTGATAAATTTATGGATATAAATAAATTGAGAGAAGATTTTCCGATACTAAAAGAGAAGATAAATAATTATAATTTAGTTTACTTTGATAATGCAGCGACATCACAAAAACCTAATCAGGTTCTTGATGCAATGCTAGAATTTTACACGAAATATAACTCAAATATTCACAGGAGCGCCAACGCTTTTGGTGAAAAAGCAACAATTGCATTTGAGCAGGCGAGAGTAACGATAGCTAAATTTATAAATGCAGAGCCAGAAGAAATTATTTTTACTTCTGGAACAACAGAAAGTATAAATTTTGTCGCATTTACTTGGGCTTTAGATAATTTAAAGCCTGCAGATGAGATAGTAATTTCTGAGCTTGAGCATCACTCTAATATGGTACCATGGCAACAAGTGGCTATAAAAACTGGTGCAAAAATAAAATTAATACCAGTAGGTTTAGATTGGGAGTTGGATTTAAGTAATCTTGATGATATAATAACAAAAAATACAAAAATAGTAGCAATAACAGGTGCTTCAAATGTTTTGGGTACTCATGTTGATTTAAAGCCAATTGTAAAAAGAGCAAAACAAGTAGGCGCAAAAGTTTTGGTTGATGCTGCGCAATCTGTGTCTCACAAAAAAATAGATGTAAAAGCTATAGATTGTGACTTTATGGCATTTTCAGGGCATAAAATGTTGGCTCCAACAGGTGTAGGAATTTTATTTATAAAAAAAGATTTGCAAGATCAAGTTAAACCATACCAGTTTGGTGGAGGGATGGTGTTTGAAGTGGATTATGATAAGGCTAGTTGGCTAAAAAACAGACAAAAATATGAAGCTGGTACGCAGCCAATTGCTCAAGCTATAGGCTTTGGAGCTGCAATAGATTATTTTAATAATAAAATAGATATGGAGCAAATGGCGAAACATGAAGCAAATTTATGTAAAAGGGCAATTGATGGATTGCAAGCCATTGGGGGCATAAAAATATTGGGTCCAATTGATAGGCTAAAAAAAACAGGGCATTTAGTGAGTTTTGTTGTTGAGGGCATACACTCACATGATGTTGCTGCTTACTTAAGTGATTTTGGAATATGTATCAGGGCTGGACATAATTGTGCGCAGCCTTTGGCAAAAAAGATAGGTATAGATGCCGCTGTGCGAGTAAGTTTTTACTTTTATAACACAGAAGATGAAGTAGACTATTTTTTAAGTAAAATGGGTGAAATTAGAAATAACTTTTAAATATAAGCAATAATAATTGTCTATTTTGATTTTATGAAGTTGAAATTCTTGACATTTTGAAAATTCTGGGGTACCTTTACTATTATGGATAAAAGTTATCAAATATCTTTATTTTGGGGGGTTAAGTATAGATGAAATACTGTTCGTTTTTTATAGCAATAAAATATTCGCATTAAATATTATGATTAAAGTAGTATGTAAAAGAAGTTATGATTTTTGTTTATATTAATTAATTGTATGTATTATTTTTTATTTATAAATATGTTTTTTTTAGTTTTGTAAATTATTTAGTTATAAATATAAGGAGTTAATCGCAATGTTTGCGACAACAAAACAGTTTTTTAGAAAAATAGCTCAATCTCTTTGGGGTAAGTTTGAAAGTAGAGCAGAGATAGTAAAATTTGTCTCTCTTGCTGTAACCTTCTTTTTGATAATTTGTGTTTATTGGATTATGCGTCCGGTAAAAGATAGTGTTCTGGCTGCAACAGTTGGTATGGAAAATCAGCCATGGGCAAAAATATTTTCGACAATAATTATGTTGCCATTGGTTGTTCTTTACACGAGACTTATAAGCAAATTTAAAAGTGAAAAAGTTTTTTACATTTTAATTTTTGCATATGGTTTGATAGCGATAATTTTTATGTACTTCTTTATGGATCCTAAAATTGGTCTTTCAAATACAGAAATTTCACCATACAGGCTTATTGGTTGGTTATGGTATGTTTATGTAGAAAGTTTTGGTTCGTTGCTCGTAGCTCTTTTTTGGGTTATTGTAACAGATACAACTTTGCCAGAATCTGCAAAAAGAGGATTCCCGTTAATTTATATGTTGGGCCAGTTTGGCAATATAGTTGGTCCATTTTTTATAACAGCAGAAAAGCTGGGCTTTAAAACAAGTGCTCCGATTGTTGGTATTTCTGGTGCCATTATGTTTTTAACTGGTATTTTATTATGGCTTTTCATGCGATTTACACCAAAAGATCAACTTATCAGTTATATTGGTAAAGATGAGAAAAATTTTTTAGAAAAAACGGCTACTGGAGAGAAAGAGCTTGTAAGCAAAAAAGATGCTTCTAGCAAAAAAGAAGTGGTTGGATTTTTCCAAGGAATAAAAACAATATTTAGTCATGGTTATTTAATGGGCATATTGTTTATTATTATGACTTATGAAATTGTTGTTATGATTTTTGATTATCATTTTAAGATGATGGTAGATTCGACTTTTTTAACAGAAATAACAAAAGCATCTTATTTGGCAAATTATGCAGTTTGGACAGGAGTAGTTGCAACTTTATGTGTTGTTCTTGGTATAAATAATATTCAGCGTAAGCTTGGTATGTTTGCATCTTTAATAA
Organism: candidate division TM6 bacterium GW2011_GWF2_30_66; assembly: GCA_000989195.1. GTDB lineage: Bacteria > Babelota > Babeliae > Babelales > Vermiphilaceae > GWF2-30-66. Next base: position 16,094 of record LBOA01000016.1, on the reverse strand, counting down.
TTATGCCATTACTTGTTATTGTAGCGATATTTGTATTTAAGTTTTACCCAATTTTATCTGTAGCATTATGGATAATGGTATTTTCAAAAGGTGTAAATTTTGCATTAAATCAGCCAACAATAAAACAATTATATATTCCTACAACCAAAGCGTCACGTTATAATTCACAGGGCTGGATTGAGATATTTGGTGCTAGATTTGCAAAAACTGCAGGTTCTATGGTTAACTTAACGCGTAGTATGTTTGTTGGGAAATACGGTGCGCTTATTGGAGTTAATTTCTTTTTAACTATAACATTATCAGTATCATTTGGATTAGTTATAGCTTGGCTATTTGTAGCATTTTATTTGGCAAAAGAGCATAAGAAGGCCTTGGATGACGACAGCGTTGTTTGCTAAAAGTAAGGTTTATTTATAACTAAATTTATTGTATGAAATATTAAATCCCGCCTCCGGCGGGATTTTCTGTATTGGTTAGTTATAGCTTGGCTATTTGTGGAATTTTATTTGGCAAAAGCACAAGAAGGCCTTTAATGACGACAGCGTTGTTTGCTAAAAGTAAGGTTTATTCATATTAGATCAGGTATTTTTGGTCAAAATTGGCACTTTTATGCTGTTACATAGAAAATAGCAAAAATTGCTTAGCTTAGATGTAAATTAGTCTTTGCAATATAGTTTTGTTTGTGCTATGTTATGAATATATATTCATAATTAATAGTGTTTTGGTTATATTTTCAATATTTTTTTATCATAGGGGTTAAATATGTCATTTTTAAATAATAATTTTGTTTGTAAAAAACGCGGATCTTTTGGAATGTGTAATGGTGTTGGGGCCCGTAATAATCGATGCATGAATGCAGGTAAAAATTTTAATTGCAGGCTAAACGTAGACGAGCAATGTGATTTTAGGCCAGCTTGCAGAAGATCTGATGTTTGTGGTAATCAAAGAGGTGATAATTGTAATTTAATGAATGAGCTTACATTTTTAAAAGAGCAAATACAGCTTTTAAGAAAAGAAGTAGAATTGTTAAATTCAGATAGAGCAACAAATGGTTAGGCCAATAAGAAAAAGATTTTTGAGAGGACAACCAGGTGCATATTATTTTAAGCCGCAAGGGATTCCTTTGCGTAATTTGGAAGAAGTTGTTTTAGAGGCAGATGAATTTGAGGCATTAAGGCTTCATGATTATTGCAATCTTAATCAAATTGATGCTTCTGGTCAAATGGAAATATCCCAGCCAACATTTGCAAGAACCTTAGATAGGGCGTATAAAAAGATAGCTAAAGCTTTAGTTGATGGAAGTGCTATAAAAATTAGTAGTTTTGACGCAGAATTATAGTATTTATTAATATTTTTATTTTATGAATTATGGAGATAATTATGAATTACAAAAAGCTTGTTTTATTAAATATAATTTTCAGTTTTATGTTTTTATTTACAAATATTTTATCTTATAGTCGTGATGGTAGTGGCCAAGCAAATTGTAAGAGACGAGGTTGTTGCGGCTTGAATAGCAATAAAGATTGCTCAAATTATAATAATGGATGCAATAATAAAAGTAGGTGCGGACGTATAGGTTGCTGTATAAAGTGTGATAACTGTAATATAAATACAAAAGAAACTTTATCAAATAAAGAATCTGGTATTAATTTAGATAAAAGTTTAAAAACCAATTATTTACCTGATTATTCAAATGCATTAATTGATGTTGTTATTATTGGATCTGGTCCGGCAGGTCTTTCTGCTGCTATTCACACTTCGCGTGCGAAATGTAAAACTATTGTTATTACAGGTGAAATTCAAGGCGGGCAGCTTATGGGTACGACATGGGTTGAAAATTTTCCTGCTTGTTCAAAAATATTAGGATCTGGTCTAATCCAAAAATTAAAGGATCAGGCAAAATCTTTTGGTGCCGATATCTGTGAAGATTCTGTTGAGAAAATAGACTTCTCTGTTTACCCATATAAAATTTTGACAAAAAATGGAGTTTATATTTATGGTAAAACATTAATTATTTCTGCTGGGGTATCGGCTGCATATTTAGGCGTTAAAGGTGAAAAAGAATATTGGTCAAAGGGTGTAAGTAATTATGTTTTATCAGAAGCTCCTAATTATAAAAATAAAAATGTTTTTGTTGTTGGTGGTGGTGATTCAGCTTTAGAGTTTGCAAATACCTTATCTAGATATGCAAAACAGGTTAAAATTTTAGTTAGAGGATCTAAGCTAAGGGCTATTAAATCTGCTCAAGAAAATATTGAAAATTTAAAAAATGTTTCTATTATTTATAACACAAGCATCAGAGAAATAATTGGAGATGGAAATATTGTAAAAGAAATTTTACTTTTTAATGATCTAACAAGTAAAGAAAATATAGTTAAAGCGGATGGAGTATTTGTCGCGATTGGCGGGGAGCCTAATACAGCTTTTTTAGATGGCGCTTTGGAGCTTGATAGCAATGGTTATATATTGCTAAAAAAACCTGTCCAAGGAACATCTTTACCAGGAGTTTTTGCAGCAGGAGATATTACGGGTTCTCACGCATCTATGGCTGTAATAGCGGCTGGGGATGGAACGCAAGCGGGAATTGAGGCTACAATATTTCTAATTGATTCTATAGAGAAAAATTCTGAAAATAAAGAACCTGAGGCTGATTACATAGTATGTTTTTGCAAGGGTATTTATTATTCTGAAATTGTAAAAGCAATTAAAGATGGTTGCACAAATTTAGAGTCACTAAAACAAAAATTAGGGGTATGTTCTGGATGTAGAACATGCGAAGATAAAGTTAAATCAATATTAGAAAGCGAATTGGCAAAAAATATTTAAGAAGAGAAAGCAATTATATAAACTTTCATTTTATGGTTTTTAAAAAATAGGTTATTAATTTGCAAAATTTTTTGATTATATTGTGAGACAAAAAATGCATAAACTTGCACGGGATAAAATTTCTGAAATTATTTTAAGAGAAACAGGTAAAGAGGCGAAAATAGAAATATTACATGATGACGCTGCTTATCTTGATGCATTAAGAAAGAAATTACTAGAAGAAGTAGGGGAATTTGTCGAGTCTCTTGGTGAAAATAGCCGTGAAAGAGAGATGGAAGAGATGGCTGACGTGCTTGAGGTTATAGATGCCATTTATGCTTTTAGGGGTTATGACAAGCAGCTTATTCAAGATTGTAAGTTGGCAAAAAAAGAAGAGCGTGGCGGTTTTTATAAGCGAATTTTGCTTTATTTTGAAGATAAAGATAAGTAAGTTTTTTCAAAAAAACAGGCCGGCCAATTTTATTAGCAAGCCTGTAAAATTTACTTTTAATTTTTAAAAACTGGTGTTTTATTTTTTTCCAAATTTCTCGATCATCTCATTAACTTCTTTGGCCCCGTCTTGATATAGTTTTTCTTCTTCTGGATATAAATAAATTAATAATTTTAAAAATTCACCAGCGTGTACAATTTCTTCTTTGGCAACATCTAGTAAAACGGCTTTTGCTACTTGGTCGTCAATAGATTCTGCTAGTTGTGTATAAAGTTGTACGGCTTCATATTCTGAAGAGATCATAAAGCGTATTTCTCGTATCAATTCTTCTTTTGTTAGCTTTCTGTCAGCCTTCATGCTGGAAAACGCGCGTCCAAAGCCTGGCATTTTATTTCTCCTTTTTATATTTTCTTATTTAAATAACTAAGTAATATATAATTTTTTAATTTATAATTAAATTTTATTTTTTTGGGTGCTTGCTACAGGTATATCTTTATTGATTTTATTATCTGTTGGTTTTAATACGGCATTTAATTTTTCTGTAATAAGCTTTTTCACGTCAAGATGGTTTGACCCAGTTTTTTCTTTAGTATTGCTTTGTTTATTTTCGGTTTCTAATCCTTTAGATTCAGAGAGAACCGGTTTTGTTATAGGTTCGTTTTTAATAATGAGTTTAGCTGGATTTAAAGGCTTTGTTGTTATATCTTCTGGATTTATTGGTTCGTTATTTTTAGAAGCAGAGTCAGTAGGTTCTACGGATATTTCATTTTCATCTTCTTCAATTATATTAAATTCTATAGGATCTGCGATATCTTCTATTTCAGATTCTATTAAAACTTTATCTACAGGCTTTTGTTCAGTATTGTTTATTTTTTCTATAGTATTAGGCTTTTGTATTTTTTTTTCTTCAACTGGGTTTTGCATTGGTTCTTCTATTTCTTTTGCGTTAATTTGCTCTTGAACCGGTTCTTGTTTTTTTTCAATAATTTCTGGTACAGCAGTTTCTGTAGTTTTAGATTCTGTCTTTGTTTCTAGCGCTGTAATCTCAGGTTTAATAACTTCAGGAGTAGTTGTTTTTTCAGAAATGGTTTCAGCTTTTATTTCTAGGCTAGGTTCCGTTGTTTTTATAGAAACAGTTTCAGCTTCTACCGAAACATTAATAGAGCTAATCGGTTCTTTTTTTTCGGATTCTTTTGTTGCAGGTACAGTTTTTGTTATTTCTTCTTCTATTTTAGGTTGTTCAGGTTTCGGTTCTAATTTTTTTATTTCTTCTTCTACTTCAGCGGCGCCTTTTTTATAAAATTCGTTTTCTTCTGGGTCAAGATAATTTAGTAACCTTAAAAATTCTCCAGCATGCACACGTTCTTCATTTGCGATATCAGTAAAGACTTTTTTTGCAAGTATATCATCGATAGACTCTGCTACTTGCATATAATTTTGAACAGCTTCGAATTCTGCTGACATCATTAGGCGAGTTGCTTTAATAAGCTCCTGTTTTGTCATTTTTCTGTCTGGGTTCATAACCCCAAATGGGTTTCCAAAGCTTACGCTGTATAAATTTATATTTGTTGAAACTATCAAAACGACAGATAGTATGCCAATAATTTTTTTATTCATATAACCCCCATTTTTTTAATATTTAATCTTTATTTTTTATTTTTCTCCAATTCTTGTTTTTTTCGCACTAATTCTTCTCTTTTTGAGCGAAGATCTCTTTTTTTTGGAGCATTGTCAAGTTTAGCTTTTTCAGATTTATTTTTGTTTAAATTTTCTAGGTCTTTATCTATTAGTTCAATTTGTTTATTTATAACTGATAGTTCAAATTGTTTAGTTGTAGCTAATGGATCCATGCATAATAGCTTAACAGACGTACAAGATAATAATAAAGTTGTGATTAATATTTTTTTATTCATAATAAATCCCCTTTTTTAGTTATATTAATTATATTTTTATATATTTCTCCTACTAAAAACAAAGTAGCACGTTTCTATTTGCAAAGTAAACAGTTTTTTAATTTTAAATACTTTCTCTGTTTATTTGTTTTGTTTTTGGTATTTTTATGGATTAAATTTTTTAGTTTTATTATAAATTTACAGGGAATATTTCTTATTCAAATTGTTAAAACAAGTTTTTGAAAATCTTTTCAAGTTGTTTACTTTATCTGTTATTTTGGTATGATCATGGCTGATAAGATCTCGCGTTATTGATAGTTTTGGAAAGTAGTAGTGTGTTTTTTTTAATAATAAATTTTAAGGGTTTTTATGGAAGATAAAAATAAGATATCGATTTGGACGGCAATACTAATAAATATTAATATAATGGTTGGTGCTGGTATATTTGTTTACCCACAATTAATGACCCAAAAGGCTGGATATGCGTCATTTTTAGGATGGCCAATAGTAGCGCTTATATTTTTACCAGTCGTTTTGAGTATTGCTACAATTGCTAGAATGTTTCCTGGTCAAGGTAGTTTTTATGCGTATGCTAAAAATTTAATAAGTCCAACGGTTGGATTTGCTAGTGGATGGCTTTTTTTCTCGGCATATATTTGTACGTCATCAATACTTACGCTTGCTTTTCGTAATACCATTTTGGGAGTTATATCAAGTAATCTTGGTGTTAATGTTCCTATATTTTTATTTAATATTATTTTTATTTCTTTGGTTACTTTACTTTCTTTTTTAAGTATTAATATTTTTGCTAAAATCCAAAATATAGGAACAGTTTTAAAAATTATTCCGCTTATTTTTATTGTTGCAATATTTTTATTTTATTTGAATCCAGATTTTAAAATTGCATCAGATGGTTTATCTGAGCTTGGATTGGTAATCCCATTGGCTCTTTTTGGATATTGGGGTTTTGAATGCTGCTGTGCAATTAGTCATTTGATAAAAGGGCGAAAAAGTAATGCTTCAACAGCTATATTGTTGGCATTTGGTATAACGACCTTTGTTTATACAGCCTTTCACTTTGGTTTGCTTAATATAATGGGTGTAGAAAATTTAGCTAAATATGGAGTTATAGGAGTTATTAATTTCTTGGTTATGCCAGCTGCAATTAAAACAATTATTGTGTTTTTCTTTTCATTTGCTATAGCTACAGTATTTTTATTTTCTGTTTTTGGCATGTTTACAACAAATTCTTCAACTTTGCATGCACTTGCAGATGAAAATTTATTACCATTTTCAAAGCAGCTTAAGAAAACAAATAAATTTGATCGTCCATGGGTTGCAATTTTGGCTCAGGGAATATTAACATTTTGTATAATAAGTGCTACAGATAGCATAGTTTTTCTCAATACAAATACTAATTTTGGAATATTATCTACGTTCTTTATAACTCTTTTTGCTTTATTATCAATGCAAATAAAGAGTAAAAATTATAAGCAAATGATTATTACGCTTTTAGCTTTTGTTTCATGTGGCTTATTTAGTTATTATAGTTGGATGGACGCAGGAAAAGATTGTTTATCTAGATTTATTGGTCTTTCTCCTTTATTAATCGCTTTTGTGCTTGGTATGGGTTCATATTTTTATATAAAAAATAAAAGTAAATTGGCGCAAGCTAGATAGCTTTGTATATATTCTCGCCGAAGGCGAGAATACAAGAATTTAGGAGCAAGCTAGATAGTTTTGTATGTTATTTTGTCTTCGGCGAGAATACAAGAATTTAGGAGCAAGTTTGGTTTTTATGTTCGGCGGGAATATAAGAAGTTATGTTGAAGCTGTAAAGTTTTGTTTTTGCTGTAATATTAGAAGTTTTACGCATAAGTTGGGTTTTTCTTCGGTGTGAGTAAGAAAAGTCTTGAGAAGTTATATGCTTTTATAATATCTTTTATTTAGTTGAATGATAAAAGATATGCGTATTTAAAATGGGTTTTAGGTGTGTTTATGAGTAAAGCTAAAAAAAGTGATGTTCTGTCAAAAGAAGAAATAATAGATTTTTTGAAAAAAAATAAGCTTCGCATGAAAAAAGAATTTGGGGTTGTGAAAATAGCTCTTTTTGGCTCATATGCAAGGGGAGATCAAGAGGTTTCCAGTGATATTGATATATTGATAGAGCTCAAATCGCATGATTTTAGAAAGCGTATGAGAGTTAAACATTTTCTAGAAGATTCATTTGATAAGAAAATTGATGTAGGGTATTTTGATTCTTTACGTCCAGGTATTATGCGATTTGTACAGGAGGACTTGATCTATGCCTAAACGAACAACTGATCTATTTGTTCTTGATATAATAATTTCTATTGATCGAATAAAGCGATTCTCAAAGAGAATGTATAAAATTGATAGTTTAGTAAAAAATGAGGAAGCGTGTAGCGCAGTATTAAGAGAGATGGGAATTATTGGCGAAGCGATGAATAAAATATTGCAGGATAAAACTTTAGAGTCGCTTGTAAAGCCTGGATGGCGTGATATTGTTGATTTTAGAAATGTTTTGATACATGACTATTTTGGGCTAAGCTGGGAAGAAGTTTATTATATAATAAAAAAAGAATTGCCAATTTTTGAAAAAGAAATTGTTTTATTTTTTAAAAAACTTTGGAAAACGGATTCGATGAAAATAGCTGTTAAAGACATGTTGGATTATTTAAGTTCTATGGGGCGTGATAAGAGTATTTTACAATTAACGAAGTTAACAAATTCTTTTTCTGAAAAAACTATGCCTAAAAAACGCGTTTCTAAAATAAAAAAATAGATATGAATTTTTGTAAAATTTTTTTATTGGTTCAAATTGGGTGCAAAAATCAGGGCTGTCTAACGTACCTAGAAAATGTTGGAATGCACATAATTGAAATAAAAAAATTTCTTTTGGAAGTAGCAAATTCAAAAATAAGATGATTTATAAGCAGGCTGGGTCTTGTATAATTAAATCGATACTTTAAATTTATTATTTTTTAAAAAATAAAATTCAGGAGAGAAGTGTGAAGATATTAGTTGTAAGTTATTTGCCTAGTTTGCAAAATTCAAGAACAAAAAATTTGCTAGACACTTTCGTAGAAAGTGTAAAAAATAAAGAGAATATTGAGACTTTGGATTTATTAAAAGATATGCCAGATTTTATTACACCAGAGATTTTGCAGGCTTATGTGCACAGAAATTATATGGGTCAAAATTTAAAACCTGAGCAAGAAAAATATATAGCCAAGCTTGATAAAATGACGGAGCAATTCAAGTCAGCGGATGTTGTTGTAATTGCGTACCCAATGTACAATTTCTCAGTCCCTTCCATGGTAAAAGCTTATTTTGATTCTGTAATGCTAAAAGGTGAAACTTTTGATACTGGCGCAAAGGGCTTTGTTGGCTTAATGGCTGGCAAAAAAGCATTGATTTTAACTTCTAGTGGCGGAGTTTATGAAGGAGAGTATGCAAAATACGATTTTTCAACAACTTTGACTAAATATGAATTTGAGTTTATGGGCTTTTCTGATATAAAAATTGTTAAAGCTCAGGGCCTTAATATGAAAAGTACTGATGTTGCAAAAGTTATTGAAGTTGCACAGCAAGAAGTCAAAAAAATTGTTGGCGACTGGAATTTATAGATTTAATTTATAAATTATTTATTTTAGTGGAAATGTATGATTGAAAAAGTATTATTCGATTTTTTAAAAACACATAATATAAAATATGAATTATTTAGGCACAATCCGGTTTTTACATCAGAAGAAAATTATATTTGTTTGGATGAAAATGGACAAGAAAAAGAGCTTGTTATCCCCGGAACGCAATATAAAAATCTGTTTTTAAAAGATAAAAAAAATAATATTTTTTATTTAGTCACGGTACCAGGGGAAAAGCGGGTTGATTTAAAGGCACTAAGTTTGGCTTTAGGCAGTTCGCATTTTTCTTTTGCAAGTGCACAAGAGTTATACGAGTTTTTAAAAATTCAGCCTGGGTCTGTAACTCCATTTGCCCTTATGTTTGATACTAATAAAAAAGTAAATTTTATTTTGGACCAAGATTTTGTGGTTAACCCGCCGGTTAATTTTCACCCGCTGCGTAATGATATGACGATAGGTATGGCGCCTCAAGACTTTTTAACTTGCATGCAAAAGATTGGTTATGAGCCAAAAATTATTTATATCCCGGTTAAATAATTTTTATAATTAAGGCTGTTTTGGCTTCTTAATTATGTTTGAAATTGTTAAATAAATTTGTAGGTGTATATTGAATGAAAATGCATTCAATATATTGATTGTATCTTGCTAAAACACTAATTACGCAGCAGCTGCTGCGTAATTGTAAAAGTTGGATGAAGAGTAATATATAGATGTAGAATCTTGAAGCATTTAAGATGTTAACAAGGGTAAAAATGACGAAAAAAATTATAAAAAAAAGTTATAATATATCAACCATAGAGTATGTGAATTTTCTTGAAAAATTAAAAAAAGATATAATGCAAGCTCAATTGAAAGCAGCACTTTCTATAACAAAAGAACTTACAATGCTTTACTGGAAAATTGGTATGGCGGTATCAGAAAAAATTTCTCAGGAGCATTGGGGCGCTAAGGCAATAGAGCGTTTATCAAAAGATTTGCAATCTTCATTCCCAGATGTGGCAGGTTTTTCTGTGCGTAATTTGGTATATATGCGCAAATTTGCTGACTGTTATCAAGAACTTAGCCAGGTAGAGGCTGCAGCACAAATACCATGGGGTCATAATATGGTTATTTTGGATAAAATAGCTGAACCAGTCCAAAGACTTTGGTATATACAGCAGATTATCGAAAATGGTTGGAGTCGCAGCATGCTGGGCCACTGGATTGAATCAAATTTATACAAAAGACAAGGTAGGGCTGTTACGAATTTTAAAAAAACTTTGATGCCTTTACAGTCTGATTTAGCAGAACAGGTGCTTAAAGACCCATATAATTTTTCTTTTGTTGCATTGGACAAAAAATATCGAGAAAGAGAACTTGAACAGGGTTTAATTGATCATATACAAAAATTCTTATTAGAGTTAGGTGAAGGCTTTGCTTTTATTGGCAGACAATATCGTCTTGAAGTTGGTGGTGAGGATAATTTTATTGATCTGTTATTTTATCATCTAAAATTGCGCTGTTATATTGTTGTTGAATTAAAGGCTACAGATTTTGACCCAAGAGACGCGGGGCAAATTAATTTTTATTTGTCTGCTGTAGATTCTCTTGTTAAGCATCCAACTGACAATCCATCTATAGGTATTTTGTTGTGTAAAACAAAAAGTAAAATAAAAGTTGAATATGCGCTTAGGGACATAAATAAGCCAATTGGGGTTGCAAGTTATGAAACGATGCTAGTTGATAGCTTACCAAAAAATCTTAAGGGGAGTTTGCCAACAATCGAGGAAATTGAAACGGGATTAGAGTTGGCTGAAATTATTGAAGAAAAAGAGATAAAGATAGAAGAAAAAGCTGTAAAAAAAGTAGAAAAAAAAGTGTTAAAAAATCCTATGAAAAAAGTATCAAAAAAAAGTAGTAAAATTAAGTGATATGTTGATTATATCAGGCTAAACATGTAATTGCGCAGCAGCTGCTGCGTAATTGTAGAGCTATTTAAAAAATAAGGGTACTTATAATGTTTTATTTTAATCGTGTAAAGTTGTTGTTTTTATGTATGAGTATTTTAATGATTTGCTCTTGCCAGAATAAAAAAATAGAAAGTGAAAATATGAATAAAAAAGAAGTGGATGAAAAATATGGAAAGGTAATAATATTAAATGGGCCATCTTCTGTAGGTAAATCGAGTATTATTAAAGCATTTCAATTAAAGCAAACTACTCCATGGCTTGGCACTGGCATAGATCATTTGTATGTTGGAGTTATTCCATTGAATTGGCTAGATGATAAACCTGAGCATCGAGCAATAATGTCTATAGAAACTTTACAAGATCAAAATGGACATAAGATAGTTAAAGCTGTTTTTGGGCCAGAAGGTGAAAAAGTTATTAAGGGTATGCATCGTGCAATTGCCGCTTATGCTCACGCTGGTAATAATTTAATTATAGATTATATAAAATATGAACAAGATTGGCTTGCAGATTTGCAAGAGGTGCTTAAGGATATAAAAGTTATTTGGGTAGGGGTTACAGCATCATTGGAGTCTATAGAGCAGCGCGAGAAAAAACGTGCAACATCTCCAGAGGGTCATGCGCGTAGTCATTACGATACAGTTAATGGCGGAATTAATTATGATTTGATATTAAATACTGACTCTTTAACTTCTGAACAAGCTGCAGACGAAATTATTAAATTTGTTAAATAAATAATTTTGTAATTGAAGGAAATTAATTTTATTATAAATTAATGTTGTTTATTGAGTGAAAATAAAAATTTAAAAATAAAGAGGGATAATATGGATATTAGAGAAAAAGAGCTTGAGACATTAACTTGTGATGGGTCGGCAAATCTTTATAAAGTTGTAATAAATGGGGCAGTTAATGTCGATGGTAAGTTAACTGCTAATATTCTTAAGGTCGGTGGTCGTGTAGCCATAGATGGTTATGCAAAATTAGAAAGTATAGAATTAAATAATGATCTTATTATCGATGGAAATTTGGACTTAAGCAACGGAGTTGTTTTAGGAAAAATTAAAGTTGATGGATCTGCAAATTTGAATGAATTAGATTTGAAAAATAATTTGTTTGTTGATGGAGTATTAACTTTAAATAAGGGCGTTATTTCTGGTGAAGTTGAAGTAGATGGTTTGGCAAATATAAGTTATACAGAAATAACAAAGAACTTTGGTATTGATGGTAGTTTAAATATGAATAATGTTTCTATTGCGGGCAAAACTGAAGTTGACGGAATGGTAAATATAAAAGAAAGTAAAGTTTGCGATCTTATTGTTTGTGGTAAAAAAACAACAATAGAGTTTTCTGCAGTTAAGAGTATTCTTGTAAAAAAATTGAATAAAATAGAAATATTGTGGCGAAAAAGACAAGTTATTAGATTAATTGGATCTCAAGTTGAAGGTGATATTGTTTTTGACAGTGGTGATGGGGAAGTTGTTTTGCAAGGTGGAGCAACTGTTGGTGGTAAAATAATTGGTGGTAAAGTTACGACAAATTAAATAAGTAATTAAATTTTAAAAATTAAAGCATATAAAATTTATATGTTCTTAAAAGTTTTTGTGTTTTGCTTTGGCTATAAGGCGGCTAAAGCAAAACACAAAAACTTTTAATGAAAAAAAGAATTAAATGAAGAAAATAGTTTTATTGCAAGTGAAATTTGTTTTGCAAGTTTCACTGCTATTTGTTTTTAGTTTTTGCAAGGGCAATTGCATGTCAGAGACGTTTTATAAAATCATTCCAGTTTCTTATTTTGATAAAGATAATTTAGAAAATTGTACAAAGCCTATAGAATTAGATATTAAGTCAGGGTTTATGCATTTTTCTTATAAACATCAAGTTAATGGTGTTTTACAAAAATTTTTTAATAAATTTGAACAAAATAATTTTGTTCAAATTATAATTCTTGAAATTGATCCAGAAGTTTTACAAAAAAATGGGTCAGAGTTGCGGGTTGAGGCAAATAAGCCAGGTGGAGAAAAATATCCACATTTGTATGGTTCGCAAAAAATTCCAATTAAGGCTGTTAAAAAAATTATAGTTTTTAAAAAAGATAGCGCAGGTTTTTGGGATAAATTTTAGCTAGTATTTTTTATAGGTCTTTTAAATAAACTATTTGAATGTACAAAAATAAATAAATTAAAGTTTTAATGGCGTAAGTTTTATGTAAAAAGATAATAAAACTTACGCCATAGTTAATAATTCACTTTTTATATCTAATTCCAATTGCTTTTTAAAAATAATCTAAACTCTAGTATTATATTGGACGTGCTGTTGGATTTTGAGTAATAAAATAACGACAAAGCTGAGCAAAATGAAGTTGTGCGGATCCAGACATAAATGTTGTTATTTTATTTCCCATAGGGTCGATAAGGTAAGATAGGAATTCATTATAAAAACTCCATGGTTCTTTAAAAAGCTCTGGAATAAGGCATTTGCTATCGCTGAGCAAGCAATACTGCAAATATCCATGTTCTTTAAATTGCGCTAATTCTTTTACGCTTTCAGTACTTGCACAAATAATTTCAACATCCTGTTGTTTAAGCCATTTATATATATTATTAAGTAAGTATAAAAAACGTTGATATTCTGATGAGTTATTTATTTTATTAGCAAAGGCAATCAAACACCATTTGCCACGATAGTCGCTAAGCTTTATAAGTTTTCCTTCATGATTTGGTAATTCAAAATCAGGTGCTGGCGAACGATATTTTTCTGTTTTGATAGATGTATATTTTGTTTGGGTATTATATTTGTGCTTTTCAGATATATTCCGATGGTTAATAGCATGAATTATTATCTGGGAACACAGATCTCCAACACTTTTAGCATTAAGAATTTTTATCGCAACCCCATTTTTATCAAGAATAAACGTTGTATTAGCAGTTGAAAATATATCGTCGTAATTTATACAATATTTTTTTGAAATTGAACGATCGCGATCTAAAAGTATTGGGAATGTAATAAAATCTTGTTCCATAAAATCATTTGCTATTGGCTCTGTGCTAACACAAATGAGCATTATATTTTGCTCTTTAAGCCAATTGTAAATATTTGAAAGATAATGAATTAATAAGCATCGCTCGCTTATAATATCACTTTTTATAAAACAAATTATACACTTTTTTCCTAGATAATTACTAACTTTATGAGATACATGTTGCGCATCTGTTAGCTCGAAATCGATAGTTTCTTCAAGAAAATAATATGGCGTAGTTCGCATATTATCTCTAGCAATTGGTTGAGGAAAAATATAAATATAATTTATCAACCAAAAAGTAGCTATAAAAAATTCAACTATTTTTTTGTTTTCTATCACCACAAGACTTTCCTTTAAAGTTAGTAAAATTTTATTTAAAAACCTCACTCAAATATTCATTAATATTTTTTTCTTTGCTAGAAAAATTTATACCAATAAGAATAATTTTTTTTGATTTATCAATATAACGCTCAAAGTATTTTTTTTCTTTTATTTGATCTATAGCAATCTTAGCAGTTTTGTCTAGCTTGAACTCAATAATATAAATAAGGTCTATTGTTTCAATAGTTGCATCTATGCGACCTATATTAGTATTTATTTCAACATCGATAGTTGTGCCAATCATCATTAAAATGGTATAAAAAATTGATTGAAAATATTTTTCTTGATTAATTTGAATAGTATTTGGAATTTTTGCATAAACGCGCTTTATTTCTTCAATTAATTTATTAATATCACAAGCGCGAATAGCTTCCTGTATATTGTCAACCAATGCATTTACATCTGTCAATGACCACTGAGTCAAATATGTTAAAATTTGAGTAGATGCTCCTTCGGCCACTTCTTTGTTTGGGTATCCTAGCACATATTTTTGAGTAATTGGATTATATGACCTAATAGTAAGATACCCTGTTTGAAACAGTATCGTAATTAAAGGGATATGGAAAATATCAATAGTAGAAAGATCATTTTGATCTGCTGTCAATCCATCGATTGGTAATGCTGTATAATGGCTTATTTTGATTAAATCCAACAAGGCTTGCGGAGTTGCTGATTCAGACCAGTAATTTTTACATTCAGCTCTATCAATAAAATGTATTATAGAGTATGGACTATATATACAAGCAAGTCTACTTTCATCAAAATTTGGCAATTTATATGGTAGATCACTCCAAAAACGATATCCATTATACCATACGCGAAGTGATTTTCTCAGATCATCTAAAGAAATCTTTTTTAGAAATGCTATTCTTTCAAGGTGTTCGCTGAAAAAAAATAATATTTCTTTTTCTGTATACCCAACAAGATGTGAATATCTAGGATCCATAGAAATGTCAGTGAATTGATTCATTCCTGAAAAAACACTCGCTTTTGAGAACCTACTAACTCCTGTTACAAAAACAAATTTTAAATTCTCATCAAGACCTTTAATATAAATATAAAAATTTTTTAATATGTCTTGAAGTTCTTTTGCTTTTTTGATGTCATCCAAATGATTTATTATTGGATTATCATATTCATCAATAATTATAACAACATTTTGTTTGTATTTTTCTTTTAATAAGGCAACAATTTTTTTAAGCATTGCTCCTGGGGTAGTTCGAAGAATTTCTCCCAATTCATAAGATTCTGCAGCATCATTAAGAGAGAGCATAAGACTATCCTCTAGGGCTTTAGGCGTTACAGACGAAGTCATAGATAAATCTAAATGAATTACTGGGTATTTTTTCCAATCATATTGAGATTGAGTATCAATCCATAATCCTTTAAAAAGCTCGCGATTTCCTAAGAAAAGTTCTTTTAGCGTTGAGCATAAAAGCGACTTTCCAAAGCGACGTGGCCGAGCAAAAAAAATACAATTTTCTTGAATGAGTTTATAAATATGCTCGGTTTTATCAACATAAACACAATCATTATTTATAACTTTAGAAAATGTTTGCAAGCCAAGCGAAAGCTTTTTCATATATTATTCCTGTTATATCAAATTTTTTTTATTACTATTCCAACTTTAAGCCATTTGTTTAAGCTAATTTTAACAATGCCATTATTTATATACAACATTTTTTTCAGAACAATAAAAAATTACGGAATTTGTATCACAGTTATAAATAGATTTATTATTGCTTTGTTTTTGTTTTGATATAATTTTATTTTTGATAGTTTTCTTAAGCATATAGAATTTATATTTTCTTAAAAGTTAAAACAACTTAAATCAATACAGTGGACACATTTTAAATCCTTGAGGAATAAATTGTGCCGTAATCTAAAATCTCCCGATAAACAGGAGATAATTTTTCCGAACTTAGGTCT
>LBOA01000015.1 GCA_000989195.1 candidate division TM6 bacterium GW2011_GWF2_30_66 | reverse complement strand
TGAGCTGTGTGAAGCTTTATGAACCGCCGTATACCGATCGGTACGTACGGTGGTGTGGGAGGTCGGAAGTGAGTAATCTCACTTCCTCCTACCCGATTTATTTATTAATTAATAACTAGTTTACTCTAGGGCAACAAAACCATTATTAGTTCCCGCCAAAGTTATACCAGAAACACCAATAGGACCAAGCCAGTAAAAACTTTTTATATTTTGGATGGCTTTATCAGTAATTACTTGTGTCTTTTGATCTGTGACCATCCATTCTTGGATATTGTATGGGATTACAAATATTTTGTTAATATTTGACGGGTCGGATGTCCTTTTAATTACAAAAAATCTTCTTGCGCCATCTGACCAAAAGTAGTTTATAGGATCTAAAGTTTCAAATTTAGCATTTACGCTATTTATGTAATTTGTACCACAATTATTTCCTGTATTTTGTACGCAGTTTGTTATTGGGCAACAGGTCTGTTGACAACAGGTTTGTTGACATGAACCCTGTGGGCATACGCCAGTGCAGGCAAAAGTGCCAGCATTAAAATTTTCTGGATCAAAAGTTGGATTTTCTTCAGATATTGAGCCGTTAAGTTGTATTATATTGTTTTTTGCGAAAGTTTTGCAATTGCATTTATTTGTGAGCTGTGTTGGCCATACGGTTTCAAAAGCAGTTATTTGGTCGATATTTGGTGGATACAGTATGTTTGTATTGTCTGCGGTAAATATATTTGTATACGTGCTTGTGTCATCTGGATTTACAGGTTTCCATTTCGCATTTTCTTGATTATCTGCATTATTAACGCCAAAGCCTGATAATGTGTTTGATCTGTAAATGCCGTTATTTGTTGCAAGTAATAACTGTTCATAAAAATCAGCACCATATTTTACAGTCGTAACAGCAATAGCAAAAAACATTTTTGCACTAGTTAAATCTGAGTTTGTAGCGCTTATTGAATTTTTTGCGATTATTTTTAAATTTGATGTGGCAAACATTAGATCTGAAGTAGTTTCAAAATTAATTTTGTATAAAGTATTAATTATTGGTTTTTGTGTGCTTGTTTGAAATGTTAAAACATAAAGTGCATTGCCAGAAGAAACAATGTCTATAATAGCTCCTGGAATTGTATCTACTTTTTTCCAAGTAAAATTTGTAAATGGTGTAGTGTTTAAAGCATTTGTTGTGGGTCCAACTGCAAAGCCTTGGCCGTTATTTTCGTTAGCAAAAACATAAAGTCCAGACTGTGTGCCTGCAAAAAAGTAACCTTTTGTTTGAGCAGGATCATTAAAGCTTCTAGAATATTCCAAAGTTTTAACGCATCCTGAGCCTGCTGGTAAGTGTGTCAAAAGATAGTTTTCTGGTAAAGAAAAATCTTGTGTCGCGCATTGTGCGTATGGTATTAGGTTTGGTGTTGTTTTATCATATGGTGCTGCAGTTGAAAAAGATGTAGAAGTTCTTATAAATGCAACTTGTTCAAGCCCGCCAAATAAAGCGTATCTGGCTGGTGATTGTTCTGCGAGGCCCATTGTTGATTGATCAAGATCAAGGTGACAAAAACAGCCGCATTTAAAATCTTTGTTCAATACGCCAAGCATATCGGTTGGATTTTGGCTGGAAGAATTTGCATCCCAGTTATTTGTAAAAACGGTTGAAGTTGGCGCGCCACCCGAAGCTCCAACGGCCCATATTTTCCCATTTACGCCATCAACATCCAAAAATGCAATTTGGCTACCGGTTGGACTGCTTGCTGGGAATGCTCTTTTTGTCCAAAGAGTCCATCTGTAAATTCTGCCGTACTGGTCAAACATTGCTTGTGAATAAAATACTCCAGGGTCTGAATTTACAGCTTGTGTTTCTGAGATTGAAACATATACTGTATCGCCTATAACTATCATATCAGATATTTTTTGTGTTGATTCTAGCGGTAGTTTTCCAGCGCCAACTTGAGATGGTATGTCTTGGCTAGTTAGCATATCTGTAGGGATTGCTGCAGGCGTTGTAAATGTTGGATCTGTGTAATCGGCAAGTGTGCCGTGTATAGTGCTTAAATTTGGGTTATCTACTAATGGTAATGCGTATATTGTATTTCCTGGTGTTACATTTGTTGTAGGTATCGTTGTTTCTGGTGCATTGTCACCGTTTATTATTAAATAACTTTTACCTGTGCTCGTGTGCATTGTTTTTAAATTTTTTACGCCAATTGTTAGATAATTTGCGTTGTTTGTTCTTACACCAACAATTTGGTTTATGTCTCCTGGATTAAACGCATTGTCCGGGGCTATTTTTGTAAAATTTACTACGCCGTTTGTTTGTGATTGTGCAACAATAATTGATCTTGCTCCAGGATTTGTGCCAAGAGTATCAGTTGTTATTTGACTTATGCCTATGTATAATCGTTGTAATTGTTCATCCCAATGTAAAATTGCTTCAGGAGCAGGATCTGATATTGTTGGATTTGTTTCTATCACAAGTTCTGGAGTTGTATTGTTAATAGGTTTGGCTATTTTTGTGGTAGATGATCCTGTTTGAGCATTTGTCTGAGTTAGTATTATATCGCCATTAATATTTGTATTATTTATTATTTCTATTGCAGCCAGGCCGCTACCTGTTTGACCGAAAAAACTTCCAGATGCGGTAGGTTTTACTGCTGCGTAAGCATAGGTTTTGCTAGCTGCAATTGCGACTATGCCACTGGTTGTGCTGCCAGCAGCATCTTTAATATTTTCTAAAGAGTAAGATTTATTATTTTTTGCAAAGTTGCTAGAAAATGCTTTTAATGTTGTTTGTTGTTTTAACCCGTTAGAATTTTTTTCTACAGTTATTATTAGTGGATCTTTTGAGCATGATTCTGTAGATAATGTTAGAAATTCTATCCCATTATAAGAGCTGGATATATCCGTTTCTTTTACTACGATAGGACCTGTTGGATTACCGTATCCGTTGTAACGCGAAAGTGCTACTATTGCGGCATTACTTGAACTGCCTGAGCTTATATCTAAGCCTACATAAAAATTTCCTGTTGCTCTGTCCAGTACTTTTGTTGTTACTGCTTTTATAAGGTCTACATTTTTTGTACATAATAATATTTTTGTGCTTGCAAATAATATTATTATGTATAAATATAATATTTTTTTCTTCATGCTTCTATCCCCGATTTTTATTTTTAAAATTATAAAATAATTATTTTATTTCCAGGTGATATCTAGTCCAACTCCAGCGCCACCAACATTTGTTTTAAATATTCTTTTTCCTCCAGCAACAATATTATAAAAAGCACTAATTCTTGGGCTATATTTTTTTATATCATTAGCTAAATCGTATTCTGCTATTAGGTTTATGGTGTGCATGTTCCATTTTTGTAGCGAGCAATCTGTATTTGCTATTTCACAGTCAGAGCAATTATTTTTAAAGCAATCTAGTTCATTATTTTGTTTTGCGCTGTACGAATATCCTGCAAGTAGCGAGAAGCCGCCAACTACATGGTCAGCTTTAAAATATGCGGTTGCATTGTATATATTCCCCATTTTTTCTCTTGCCGTATCTTTTTGTAGTTTTATTAAACCACTCTGTTCACATGCCGTTTTTATTCTTAAATTTTTACATATTTTATTAAATAATATAGCATCCAAATGTAGTCCTAGAGTAGCCCAATCATAAACTCCAAATGCAGCATCAACAGAACCAAAAACTCCGGTGTGTCCATTATATCCAAGAGGCAAGGAAAATACGCAATTTTCATTTTTTATTTTGCTTGAAGGAGTTATAATTCCGAATTTAAATGTAGAGTCTAAAAAATCAAAATCTTTTGAATCCTCATAGTTAATAGTGTACCCTAAAACTGCAGATATATCACCTAACCCAGATTGTGATACTGGCGCAATACTCAAATCATGATCTGATAAAATTGTATTAAATGAGTTCAAAAATGCTTGCCAATAAGGATTAGAATTGTCTGCGCATGTAGAGCAAGCATAATTATTATCACAGCTACAGCTGGCACAGCTACAGCTGGCACAGCTACAGCTGGCACAGCTGGTACAGCCATTATTACAAGTTACACAATTTGAGCATGATACATCTTTATACTTTATTTGAGTCATTTCTAATTTTCTTATTGGGATATGTAAATTTATAAAAAAACCGTTTTTAAAATTTTGATAAAATGATAAGTCTGCTTCTACTGTTTTAAATTCTCCAGAAAACGATAATAATCCTAAATTGTTAGTTTCTGTTTGCTCAAGTTGTTGCAGTATAAGATCAGATTCTTTAGTTAGATCTTTTTGAACGTTTTTGCCTAAATATTGCATATTATAGCATCCGCATATATCGAGTAGGCAGGTTTTGCTTCCTTGAGCATTTATGCCTTTACAGGTGGATCCTGCACCAAAGATTATGTCAAAAGAGCTTAGATAGTTTTTATCTAGTCTTGGCTCGCTATTGAAAAAATGTGCGCGATAGAAATGAGAGTTGTCATAAGTTAATATTATTTTTGATGATAAAAGCATTATAATGCTTAATGTATTTAATATTTTCGAATTTAAAGTCATGAATTTGTCCCTTTTTTATTAAAAAATGGTTTATTCTTATTTTAGTTTAAAATTATTGTAAATTATTTACAAATTTTAAAAAAGTAAATAATTAATTTATTTTATATAAGTTAATTATATTAATAAAAGGGGCTTAATAAAATGGGCTGTTGCTTCAACTGTCTATTTTGTTATAATAATTCAGGTGAATTTGATATAATAATTTCAATGAAATTATATGACAAAAATTTTTAATAATAAAAATATGGAGTATTTAACATGTTTATGCATAAAGGTAAAAAAGGTCCAGGGCAAGTAGAAGATGAAAATACAGTGAAAGACGTAAAAGAAGATAGTTGCTGTAATTCTGATGCAGTTTGCAAAGAAGCGTATGATAAAGTTTTTCAAGAGCTAGTTATTTGTAAAAAAGAACTTGAGGACGGAAAAGAAAGATTGGTTAGGGTGACGGCTGATTTGCAAAACTTTCAGAGGCGAGTTGAAAAAGAAAAAGTTCAATGGATAAATATTGCGCAGACAGAATTATTGCATGGAGTTTTATCTGTTGTTGACGATTTTGACAGAGCTATGCAAGAAAGTGAAAAAGAGTTAAGTCCTGAAGTTAAGGTTTTTTTTGACGGTTTTTCAATGACATATAAATCTTTTTGTAAGTTTCTTGATGATATTGGTGTAAAAGAAATTACAGAAACAAAAAAATTTGATCCTGCTTTACACGAAGCTATATCGCAGATAGATTCTGTTGATAATGAAAGTGGTGACATAGTTGTGGTTGCTCAAAAAGGATATATGTTTAAAAATCAAGTTTTGCGTCCTGCAAAAGTTGTCGTGTCAAAATAAATTTTTATTAAAATAAAAAACGCTTTACTTACAAATGCAAAATTTTATATCTTGTATTTGTAAGTAAAGCGTTTTTTATTTTTTATTAATAAAGGGAGAATTTGTATGAGAAATAAATTATTTAACTTAGTTTTATTAAATTTTGTATTTTTATTTAACTTATTATGTTTTTCACAGCAGGCTATTGATGTTAAAGAAGAATCTGTAAAAATAGAAGAACCTGTCAAAAAAGTAGTAGTAGCTGCTGAAAAAAAAGAAATATTTATAAAAACAGATCCTGTTATAAAAAAAGAAGATTTGTCAAAAGCTATTGCAGATGTAAGAAAAGATGTTTCTGAAAAAATTTCGCAGGCTATTAAAAAAGAAGATCTTGAAAAAGTTGTAAGTGAAAGAAAAAAAGACGTTTCTGAAAAAATGGGGCAATTAGTTAAAAAAGAAGATTTGTTAAAGGCTATTGAGGGTGTAAAAAAAGAAGTCTCTGAAAAAATGGAGCAGGTAATAAAAAAAGAAGATCTTGAACAAGCTGTAAGTGAAAGAAAGAAAGACGTTTCTGGAAAAATTGGGCAATTAGTTGAAAAAGATAGTTCGTTAAAAAAAAAATTGGAAGAAATTAAGAAAGAAAAAAGACGCTTGAAAAATGATTTAATAAAAAAAGAGCAAGCATTAAAATCGGATAGAAAAGAGTGGAAGCTGGCTTTGGATGCTCAAGCACAAAATGAATTTGTAACAATAGAAAAAAGATTAGAAGCTATGGAGCTTAGATTTGAAATAAATAAGTTAAAAAAAGAGCGAGATTTTATAAAAAAATATGAGCGCGAGGGTGTTAGAAAGATACGATTACATAGATTAAGAACAGAAGAAAAAGAACTAGAAGAAAAAAAATATTTCGATAAAAAAAATAAAAGTTTAGGTGAGAAAAATAAAAATAAGAAAAATGTTCCTGTAAATCTTGAAGCCAAAAAAAATATTCAAATAAGTTTATTACAAACGAGTTTGCCAAAACAAAATTTGCAACAACAAAACTTGTCTAAAAGTTGTTTGCCTAGGGTAGGTGAAGATAAAATAAGTTTAGTTAAAACAGGTGAAGATAAAACACTATCTCAACAAAAAATTGTATCTCAAAGTAATTTGGCTCAACTAAGCGCAGATAAAACACGTATGGCAAGAATAAATAAAGAATTAAATAAAATAAAAAAAGAGATTGAAAGTTTAGAAAAAATATCTCAAAAGGGTTATATAAAACAAAGATTAACTGAGATTGGCAAAACTTTAAATGATTTAACTATTAGATCTGTAGAGCTAGATCAAAATTTATCTAAACCAAAAAAATATAATAGACATGAAATCAAGAGTAATATTGATAAAATTGATCAAGAGTTGCGATATCTTAATTCTAGTTTTAGAGAGTCTATTAGAATTTTAGAGAAAGAAGAAGAAAAATTAAAATAGATTTAATATTAATTTTAATTTTTATGTGAGATTATTAAATGTAATTACCCGCGTAAAGCGGGTAATTACATTGTGGACTAACCTTTTTTAAGTATAGCCACCATAAGTTCTATAAAAATTAAAATAATAATAAGTATAGAGAGCAAATCTTCTCTTATAGCATCTATTTTGTGTTGAAAGACGGCTCGTATCTCAGAGAGAATATTAAGCTTTCTGTTTATAGAATTATGCCAACCATTAAGATCGAGTTTTTCTACCAAAAGAGAGTATAGTTCTGTAAAATAACTTTCTCTTACAATTTTAATGCTACTCTCTAATCTCTCGGTAATAACCGAAATGTCAACACGTAATTTTTCAATGTCAGCTACAGGACCCTTCCATGGAGTGCGAATAAATGGCAAATAAGCTTTTAGGGGCAGTCTTATGTTTTTTCCTTCATAAGCTAAATTGAGTTGCTGATCGAGTATCCAGTCAAAATATTTTAGTTGTAACTCTTGTAAATTAGAAAATTCAAAAAGATCTAATACTTCTTCATACTCATCATCATATATAAATGCAGATTCAGGATCTACAATGATCATGTCGCCTCTGAAATAACCAATTGCGTCTTCGAGTATTTCATTTTTTTGGTATTCAGAAAGAGTTTCTGTTTCAAATCTCACCATCGAAGCGATTATGCCTCCAAATTGCTCCTTTAGTTTCATAGCATCTATTTTATCAAGTTGTGGATCTACTTGTATAACTAAATAAGAAGCTCTTGTATTGAAAAATTTTGGCTTAATTGTATCGTTGCTTATTTTTTTATATACAGAGCTGGCATTTTTTGAACTTTCTTCTTGGTAATCTTCATAAATTTTTGAAAGTTTTTCTCTTATATTTTCTAAAGAGTCTTGGAATGGAATTTTATATGTTAGTGAGATTGCGCCAAAACTGTGAATTTTGCAACTTTGGAATTTACTTGTTGAGTGTGGATGAGGCAAATCTATTGATAACGGTATGTGATAGTTTTTAAAATATTTTGGTGGAATGTAAGGTCTTTGTATAAGACTGGAAGATAATTTTACTTTATCGAGATTTACCTCGTCGCCTATATCGAATGCATGAAATATAAAAATATTTCCTGTAAATATATGATTACTTTTTGGCTCATTTTCTGACATAAATTTCCCTTTGTTTTTTTACTACTCTTTATATAATTTTGCCTATTTAATGTATATATTTTATCATAATACGGGTCAATAAACAAAATATAGTAGAAAAATAGGATTTGTACGTGAATGAATTATGAAATTTTAATAGTTTTTTTATTTGCGTTTATACAAGCAATTGTCTCTACAGGTCTTTCTATTTTGCTAGCATTACCGTTAGCACATTTTTTTTATAAATTTGAATTTTATGGTAGAAAATTTTTTATTGCATTAGCGTTAATTTTTTGTATAATTCCAACAAAGTTGGCTGCAATTTGTATATCCATATTTTATGGCAATAGTTTTGCTATGGGTTTTACAGGAATAATTCTTGCGCATTTAATGTTAAATATAGCATTTGCATTTTATATAATTAATCTCACTTACCAGAAATTTGATTTAACACTTTTGTGGCTTGCCAGTGAAGCTGGTGCAAAAGGTTGGCGTTGCTATATAGATATAATATTTCCTTTAATAAAGCCGACTGTAATTTCTATATTTTTCTTGTTGTTTTTATTGCACTTCGCTTCTTTTTCTATCCCAATTATTTTGGGCAGTTCTATAACTCACACCACTCCAGAGATATATTTATATAATTGTTATTTTAGTGGCGAAAATCTTTCAGTTCTTATTGTTTGGGCGCTAAGATTATTAGTTATATTATTAGTTTTTTTCTTAAATAATAAATTTTATATAAAAGAGCTAAGTTTTTCTAGTAGCCAAAGTATTGTAAAAAGAGAAAAACTTAGTTTAAATAATGGTCTATTATATTTTATTTACTGTGTTTTTATATTAATTATTACAGTAGGGCCATTAATTGCTTTAATTTTAAAGGCTTGCGATAAAAAAGTTTTAGCATTTATTTTGTCTGTTTTTTCTTATTCTTGTGATCCAGTATTGGGTATTTGTGTGTCTCGCGTGATATTAAATAGTATAGTTTTGGCTTTTGCTAGTTCTATTGGAACAGTTTTTGTTGCCATTTTTATTTGTTTTTTTGAGTTGAAATTAAGAACTAAAATTTTTAAAAATATTTTTGGATTAATAACAGTATTGCCTTTTATTATTGGTTCTGTTGGCGTTGGAATTATTTTTTCTTATTTACATTATTGCAAGTTATTTTTGGTTTTTTTTACAGGCTTTTTAGCGCATGTTTTTTTAAATTATGCTTTTGCGTATAGGATTATTCGTGCACAGGTTATTTTGTATCATAAAGATTTAACAAAAAGTGCTCAGGCTCTTGGTGCAAGTTATAAAAAAGCTGTTATTACCGTTGCGATTCCATTTGTGTTTCCTGCATTCATAAGGGCCTTTTGTATGTCTTTTGGCCTAAGTTTAACAGAAGTTGGTGCCGGGGCCATTTTGAATGGTAAAATTGGTCTAACAATTCCAATGGCTATAAAAATTTATCGCCAAGCTGGTTGCCATGAGGCTGTATTAGGTTTGAGTTTAATATTATTGAGCTTGGCGTTTTTAGTCACTTATTTTTTATCTGGTATAGATGAAAATCAAAAAAAATAAATTTAATTATTTTCTTGAATTTATCTAGGTTTTTTCAATTGTAGCATAATTAAGCTTATTTTCTATATCACAAGTTTGTATATGTTTGTCATTTGTTGATATAATTGTAATAATATTTATTGATAAAAATAAATTTAATAATTTATATTTTTTGTTGGTTATTTTTTCAAGATGGTTAAGAAGGCTTCTTGAGGGATATCAACGTTACCAACACGTTTCATCTTCTTTTTACCCTCTTTTTGCTTTTCAAGCAACTTTCTCTTTCTGGAAATGTCACCACCGTAACACTTTGCGATAACGTTTTTACGTAGTGCAGAGATGTTTTCTCTGGCGATAATTTTTGCGCCAATAGCAGCTTGAATAGCAATTTCAAACATCTGTCTTGGGATTTCTTTTCTTAATTTTGATACAAGCTCCTTGCCAATATTGTAGGCGCTTTCTTCATGTACAATAACGGATAAAGCATCAATAGCTTTTCCATTTAGCAAGATATCCATTTTTACAAGATCTGCAGGCTCGTATCCAGCATCCTCATAGTCAAAGCTCGCATAGCCAGAGCTTAATGATTTGATTTGATCGTAAAAATCTGTGGCAACTTCATTTAATGGAAGCTTATAATATAAAATTATTCGTTCTTCATCCATAAATGTCATATTTTTTTGTACGCCACGTTTTTCTTCGCATAATTTTATTATTCCACCAAGATATTTTTTTGGCAGAATTATTGTTGCATTGATTATTGGTTCAAAAATTGTATCGATTTTTGTTACTTCAGGGAAATCTGAAGGGCGTTCTATATAAGTTTCTTCGCCGTTGGTCATTTTTAATTTATAAAGCACGCTCGGCGCTGTTGCTATAACGTCAACATTATATTCTTGTTCTAGCCTTTGCCTGAATACATCCATATGTAGTAGCCCTAAGAAACCACACCTAAAGCCTATACCAAGAGCATCAGATGATTTCTTTTCGACAGATACGCTAGCATCGTTTAATGTTAATTTTTCCATAGCATCTTGAAGTATTTCAAAGTCTGCTGTTGCTACTGGGTAGATTCCGGCAAAAACCATCGGTTTTGCTCGTTTAAATCCAGGAAACGGATGAACTTCTTTTTTTGTGTGACATATTGTGTCACCAATCCAGGCTTCTTTAACGGTTTTCATGCCGGCTATTAAATAGCCAACTTGCCCAGGGTATAAAGCTTCGCACTGCACTTGATTTGGGTACATTAAGCCACACTCGAGAACCTCATATCTTGATCCTGAGTGAGAAAGAGAGATATCGTCCCCTTTTTTCATTATACCATCATGAACAGCTACTAAGCATATAACACCTCTATAGTCATCAAACCATGAATCAAAAAGAAGCGCTTTTAGGTTTCTATCTTTGTATCCTACAGGAGCTGGTATGCGTTCTATAACAGAATTTAATATTTCTTGTATTCCTATCCCAGTTTTTGCAGAAGCTAGAATCATTTCTTCTTTGTTGAAGTCGAAAGTTTTTATCATTTGGTTAGAAACTCTTTCTGGGTCTGCTGCAGCCATATCTATTTTGTTTATAATAGGTATTATTTTTAGATTTTGATCAAAGGCAAGATAAAAGTTTGCCATAGTTTGCGCTTGAACTCCCTGTGCAGCGTCTACTAAAAGTAAAGCTCCTTGGCAAGCGTATAGTGACCTTGAAACCTCATAGCTAAAGTCTACGTGACCAGGAGTATCGATTAAATTTAATAAGTAAATTTCACCATTATACTCGTGAAACATAGAGGCTGTTTGGGCCTTTACGGTTATGCCACGTTCTTTTTCTACTTGCAGTTTGTCCAAAAATTGCTCATTTTTATCTCTGTCAGAGATCGTACCCGTAGTTTCTAACAATCTGTCAGAAAGGGAAGATTTGCCATGATCAATATGAGCAATAACCGAAAAATTTCTTATTTTATCAGGAGTAAACTCCTGTAATTCTATTTTTTTTAACTTCATAACAATTATTATAGCTCATTTAATTTTATTTTGGAATTATTAAGTTTCAAAAGCTTTTTTTTGTTTTTAAAATATTTTTTATGTAATAATTGTTTTTGCTGCTTTAAGGTGAAAAATTAAATTCTTATATTTTTTTACCTGCAAGTGGCGTTATGTGAGTTTAAACTTGTAAATTAGATGGTTATTCAAATTTTCTTTTTTTATTTAACGTATTTTCTTCTTCTATTTCTCTTTTTTCTTCTTCTCTTTTTCTTTTGGTTTTTTGTTCAGAAGAGTTATTTTCTTCTGTTATCCATTTTTTAACAATTTCAATTTCATCTATTAGTTTTAGGCGGCTTTTAACTTTGTTTTTCACTTCTTCGCTAAAGCCTTCATAGCCATTGTCAATTCTATTGAGAGTTTTTATGATATTTTCTTTAAATTTAATGTCATTTTTTTTGTTAATAAGGCTATTTTCGCTTATGCATTTTTTTATTTTTGAGATGTCTAAGTGTAGGAAGCTTAAAGCTATTTTTTCTTTAGATAAGTTAAACTTGATTTTTATATCTTTAATTATATTAAAGCATAGAGCATAAATTTTATTTACATCAAAAGATTTTAGGTTATATAATGCAATGATTTTATCAGATATAATATCATCAATAATGTTTTTATGCGTTTCGTAAGAATTATATTTGTCATTATCTAATATAGATTTTATTTCATTGTTTATTAAGAAAAAAGATTCTTTATCTTGTTTTTCTCTAGCTTTTATTTTATTTTTTTCTATATATTTTTCGTAAGGTTCATGATTTTTTCCAAGAAATTTATGAATGTATGCTAAAAATCGGTCATTGTTTTCAATTCTTTCTTTTTTATTCAATGAGTCTGCTATAAACCAGGCATATTTATTGTTAGAAATTTTCACTAAAAACAAGCATATCCAGTGATCAATTGATGATGCACTTTCTTCAAATGTAAGACCAATTTCAGATTCATCTCTTTTTATGATTAAGCCAAGTAAAAAGCCAGGATTTTTTTCTTTAATTGATATTGTTTGATCAATTTTAATTGAATCTTCACCAAATGAATAACTATACCCTTCTAATACATTAAAAATATCTTTCACGAATTCATTTGTTTTTATAATATTCTCCAGATCAAGACTTGTGAGGTTAGTTGGTTTTTTATTTAATGTAGCGCCTGCAAAATCCAAAAAAACATTTATTTTTTTATTATCGTCTATTTTTTTATTTTCGTTATTGGTATTATTTTTCAGTAAGTCTAAAGTATCAGAAATGTCTGCATTAGTTTTTGGATCAAAGTATTCTGCTAATTTATAACAATTAAATAAAGCTCTTGGTCCACAGGTGTTTCCTGTGTATGGAGGTTGTATTTTTTCAGAGAATTGGCTTTCTACTTTTATTTGAAAGATATAATTTTCTATATTATTATTAGTATCCTTTATAGATAATTTGTGAAAATCTATAATCATTCCCTTATTTAATAAACTTTATGCAATGTTATGAGTTTTTAGCTCAAGGGTATTATTTTTATCAAATTCTGATATAAATTCTAAATATTTTTCATTTAATTTTTCATTGTTTTCTAATAAATTAGTTATCAAATTTGTTTTTATTTCTTCATCAATATTAAGATTAATTATTTTATTGGTTATTTTGTTTATCTTTTCTGGGTTTAAAAGTTTTGTGGTATATTTTGAAATATCTATTTCATCATGCATTTTGCAGTACGGTTCTTCTTCTTTGTTATTGTAATTAGATAAGTAGAAATTTGAAAATTGATTTTTATTTTCGTTGGAATTAATAGAATCAAAAGAAAATTCGTCGTCTATAGAAGATAGATTTTTGAAACCATTATAGTCAGGAGATGTATCTTCGCTTATAAAAAAATTATCATCATTCATTGTGTATGTTTTGCCAGCAAATGCGGTTAGAAATAGTAAGGTAAATATCTTTTTTTTCATAATAACTCCAATATTTATTAAATTAATATTATATAACTTTTTAATTCATTGTCTTTGCGTCAAAAGGCGGCGCCTCTTGAAATCGCTGTCTTTATATAAATTTTATCATAAATAGTCTATTTGTCAAGAAGACATTGTTGATTTGAAAAAGAAAGATAAAAGGATTTTGGGTTTTGATGTATTTATAGGTAGGTATTTTATAGTATTTGTTGTTTAATGGTTGCTTTAAGTGTTTTTTTGCTTATTAAATAAAGTTTTTGGCAATATATTGAAAATAATAAAACTGGGTCTTTTAAAAAATTGGGTCTTTTAATATGTTGATTTATATGAAAATATTATAATTTTATATGAATTTTTATATAAATTATGTGAATTTTATTTCAGAATTATCAAGTTACAAAAGGTTTTTTTCGGTTTTGCGCTA
This sequence comes from candidate division TM6 bacterium GW2011_GWF2_30_66, assembly GCA_000989195.1. Taxonomy (GTDB): domain Bacteria; phylum Babelota; class Babeliae; order Babelales; family Vermiphilaceae; genus GWF2-30-66. The sequence continues at coordinate 11,106 of LBOA01000015.1, read as the reverse complement.
TTGCTTGTTGCTTGAGTTATTTTACTTGTTGTAGTATTATATTTATGTAATTTGTCAAAATTGAACTAGTATTAAATATAAGTGTAACTAGATTTTAAAATTTGTTTTAATCTAGGTGTAAATTTAAATAAAATGTAAATTTAAATAAAATTTTAGAGAGGGTTTTATATTATGGAACCGTTGGATAATAAAGGCGAGTTACCTGGTTTAAATGGTACAAATCCAGGCATAAAACCTGTATTGATCGAGACTGAGCTCAAAGAGTCTTTTCTTGATTATGCCATGTCTGTTATTGTTAGCCGTGCTATTCCTGACGTTAGAGATGGGCTAAAACCTGTTCATAGGCGTGTTTTGTACACTATGCATAAGCTTGGTTTTTATCACAATAAGCCGTATCACAAATCTGTACGTGTAGTCGGTGAAGTTTTAGGTAAGTACCACCCACACGGCGATCAGGCTGTTTATGGTACCATGGTTGGAATGGTGCAAGATTTCTCTAAACGCTATCCATTACTTGACGGACAGGGTAACTGGGGTTCTGTAGATGGTGATAATGCTGCAGCTATGCGTTATACAGAAGTTAGAATGATGAAGGTTTCTCAGGAAATTTTGGCTGATTTAGAGAAAGAAACCGTTGATTTCGTGCCAAATTTTGATGAATCTACGGTTGAGCCTGTAATTTTACCAAGTAGATTGCCAAATCTTTTGGTTAACGGTACGGCCGGTATTGCTGTAGGTATGGCAACATCTATACCGCCACATAATTTGGGTGAGGTTATAAATGCATGTCTAAGGTTGTTAGAGAAGCCAGAAGCTTCTGATGAAGAAATTTTTGATTTAATTCCAGCACCGGATTTTCCAACTGGAGGCGTAATTTGTGGTCGCTCTGGAATTATAAAAGGTTATAAGACTGGTCGTGGCAGGGTTGTTGTAAGAGGCGTTGTCGAGACAGAAGAGACAAAAAAGGGCTCAAGATTAATTGTCACAGAGCTGCCTTATCAGGTAAATAAAGCAGAGCTTATAATTAAAATTGCAGATTTAGTAAAAAATAAAATTATTGATGGAATATCAAATATTAGAGATGAATCTGATAAGCAGGGTATGCGCGTAGTAATAGAAATTAAAAAAGGTGAAATTCCCGAAGTTGTTTTAAATCAGCTTTATAAGCATACGCCGTTGCAATCAGCTTTTTCTATTTTAATGCTTGCGTTGTTGGATAATAAGCCATTAGTATTTACATTAAAACAGTTATTACAGCATTTTATTGAGCATAGAAAGCAGGTAGTATATAAGCGTACAGTATATGATTTGACAAAAGCTCAAGAGCGTGAGCATATATTGGCAGGTTTCATAATTGCGTTGCAAAATATAGATGAAGTTATTGTATTGATAAAAAAATCAAAAAATGCAGACGAAGCAATTATTGAATTAAATAGAAGATATTTGTTAACGGCGAAACAGGGAAAAGCAATTCTTGAGATGAGGTTGCAGCGCTTGACAGGTATGGAACAAGATAAAATTTATGCAGATTTAGAAGAAATAAAAAAAGAAATAGCTTTTTTAAGAGCTATATTAGAAGATCAAGAAGTTCTTAAAAAAGAAGTTGTTGCAGAACTTGAAGAAGTAAAGAAAAATTATTCTGATGCTCGTAGGTCAAAAATATCTGGTCCTGTTGATGTTCTTACAGAAGCTGATCTTATACCGGATGAAGATGTTGTTGTTACAATAACATGTAAGGGTTATATAAAGAGGGTTGATCTCTCTACTTATGACGTTCAGCACAGAGGTGGTAAGGGCAAGATGGGGATGGCTTCGTTAGAAGAAAAAGATGATTTTGTGCAAGATTTGTTTGTTGCAAAAAATCATGATTCTTTATTATTCTTTACTAATTTAGGTCGAGTATATGGCATGAGTGTATTTGAAGTTCCTGAAGGATCAAGAACATCAAAAGGTCGAGCAGTTGTTAATATTTTGCCTTTAGCTCAAGATGAAAAAGTTGTAAAACTTTTATGCACAAGAGGTATGGAAGGCAAGTTTATTATGATGATAACCAAGGATGGTATTGTTAAAAGAACTGATGCTGAAAGTTTCTCAAAGATACGTGTTTCTGGTATTAGAGGAATAACTCTAAGAGAGGGTGACGAATTGGCATTTTGTAACATGAGTTCTGGAAATGGTTCTGTTGTTATTGCAACTGCAAAAGGACAAGGAATAAGATTTTCAGAAGAAGAAGTTCGTGTTATGGGTCGTCAGGCTTCTGGTGTTATTGGTATTAGATGTAGAGAAGGTGATTATGTTGTCGGTATGGAAATTATTCCAGGCCAAGATGGTGAAATATTATTTGCTACAGAAAACGGTTATGGAAAACAAGTTACAGTGGAAGACTTTAGATTGGCTCATAGAGGTGGTGTTGGTGTAAGAACTATCCCTACAGATAAGAGAAATGGTCTTGTTATTGGTCTGGCTATAATTTATGAAGATTCAAATATTTTGCTTATTGATGGTGGCGGAAAGATTATTAGGCTTTCTCCAAAAGAAATAAGAACAATGGGTCGTCAGGCAAAAGGCGTTAGATTAATTAGACTTGAAGAAGGTCAGAAGTTAGCTACGGTTGTTGCTTTTAGAGAAGATGATAAAGTTGAGGGTCAAGATGATCCTGAAGCTGGTGGCGAAGTTGATCCAAAAAAAGAAATTCAGGCTAAAATTAAAGCAGCTGCTAGAGAAATAAAGCAAGCGTCTCTTAATGGCGATAGTCAAGACTTAGAGAGTATAGATTCTGTAAATCTTGATGGTGAATTTGCTTTAGAAGATCAAGCTGTTGACGGTTTTGATGCGAGTGAAGATGATCAGATTTTAGATTCTTCTAGTCAAGATCAAGACATTTTTAACCAGTTTTAGTATTTAATTTAGTAATTATATTATTTGATAATAAAGTAAAAACCCTGAATTTTAATAAAATAAAGTTCGGGGTTTTTGCTTTATTAATAGTGTTTTTTCGTGTATTATATTTGATTATGAATAAAATTATGAATAAAGATTTAATATTATTACACTTATCTCTTATAGATGGCGTTGGGCCTGTTACGATACAAAATTTTTTGCGCAATAATTTGTTATACAAAGATTTGTATAATGATGGGATTCCGCAAGATTTGTCATCTCAAGATAATTTTTTGCAAAGCACGCACTCGCGTAATATGCCAGAAAATTTTGAATTGCAAGATTTATATTCGTTAGATAGACAAGATTTTGTAAATATGTTTGGGTTATCTCAAGCTATTGCAGGTAAAATTTATTTTGGATTAAAAGACATTGGTGTTCTAGAAAAAGAAGTTGGCTTAATGGCTAAAAACAATGTTAATTTTGTTACTATCGAAAGTACAAATTACCCAGAAATGCTCAGAGAGATTTATGCGCCTCCGACAGTTTTGTATATAAAAAGTGCTGGTTTAAATATCGCAAGTTCAGGCAAAATTGTGGGGACGGTTAATGATAAAAATAGATCTTGGGAAGATATTTTAAATTATAATAAAAAAATAGCATTTGTAGGTTCAAGAAAAGCTAATAGTTATGGCGAAAAAATAGTAGATGAAATAGTTCCTGTAATGGTAGAAAATGATTGGGTTGTTGTAAGTGGAGGGGCTATAGGTGCAGATAGTATGGCGCATGCAAAAACTGTTTCTTGTGGCGGGCTTACTATAGCAATTATAGGTTCTGGGTTGTCAAATCCATATCCAAGTTCTAATGAAAAATTATTCGAAGATATTTTATCTAGCGGCGGGCTTATTTTAAGTCCATTTGGTATGCAAACAGTTGCTCGTCCTGGTAATTTTCCTGCGCGCAATAGGGTAATAGCAGGATTAAGTTTAGGTTGTGTTGTTGTGCAGGCCGCAAAAAAAAGTGGTGCAAGTATTACAGCTCAACTTGCTTTGGATAATGGGCGAGAGGTGTTTGCCGTGCCGGGTTTATTTTATGATGAACTTAGTATCGGGTGTCATGCATTAATACAGCAAGGGGCAAAGATTATTTCCGATGCTTATGATATACTAGTAGAATTTCCTGGACTTATAGAAGCAAAAGCCTTTGGGCAAGATTTGTCTAAAGATTCTAAAAGACAAATCTCGCAAAATCAAGTTTCCCATAGGCAGGTTATACAAGGACAGATATCTAAAAAACAGGATTTAAAAGTGAATTTTGCAGGTGAAAATAACTTGCAACAAGCTCAAGAATATGGCGTAAAAACTGCAAATATAATAGAAAGCTTGAAAGTTAAATCACAAAATAGCCAAAATCATAAGAGTGATAATTTGACTGTTGAAAAAAGTGTTAGTAAATATAAAAATGATAGTATAGAATTTGAAATAATGAGAATTTGTACAAGGGCATGTTCTTTGGATGAAATCGCCGTTGCGACAAATAAAAGTATGAGTGATCTGCATGAAGTTTTATTTGATATGCAAATTAGTGGAGATATTAAACAAAATTATGCAGGCATGTTTGAAATTATTTAAACTTTATACATGTGAATTTTGTAAAAAAAGGGTTAGTGAAAAGGGGTAAGAGTATGGAAGCAAAAGTTTTTTTATTAAGTAAAAAAATAAGAAATAAAATTTTGTTTTTTGATATTTTAATTTTTTTGTTGTTACTGTGTTTTGCGGTATTTATATATGTTTTTTTCGATAAAATAAGAAGCTTTTTTGTTTTTATACCAGTTTTATTGTTTATTATTTATAAAAGTTTTTTATTTTCAAAACGGGGGCAAGCTTTAATTATTTGTAAAAGAAGAATTTATAGCTGGCGCTCAGGATGGGTAGCCGATAAAGAGATAAAAGATGTGTATTTGGGCCATGATGGCAAAAATAAATGCATTTTTTTTAATCTTAATTTTGGCTGGTATGCCCCCACAGTTTATTCTGACTGGACTTTGTACTCTTTGCCGTCTACTTTAATAGTTTTATGCGAAGATGACTGTGTTGAGCCTATAGAATCTATTTTTGAAGCTATTAAGGCGGCTATTAAGTCTGTATGATTTGTCTAATTTTGGTTTATTTCAAATATTTAACTGGTAAGTTAAACTAGAGTATTTTATTTGATTTTTTCTTGAAAAACGTATATTATCTTATAGTAAACAAATTTTTAAGAGCTGTGTTTTTACTTGCAGAGTAGAGTTTAGATTTGTGTTTGCGTTAAATTTTCATTCTGTCAATTAAATTGTTGTAATTATTGTAATTATACGATAATTAATTATAATAAAAGTAATTGTAGCTTGAAAGTTGAGATTTTGAATTATAGTGTTTGAATATATGTTGTATAAAAGTTAGTAACTAAAATTAGATAGGCTTGGAGTTGTCATGCCAGTACCAAAACGAAAAAGATCTAGAGCGAGAAGAGATTCGAGATTTGCAAATAAAGGTGTAGAAGTAAAAGCTATTACAGAATGTAGCAATTGTAAGACTCCTCTTTCCACACATAGCGCATGTAAGAATTGTGGTTTTTACAAGGGCAAAAAAATAATGGAAACAAAAATTGATCGCGCAATTAAGCGTGGAAATGAGAGACAATCAAAAGTGGCAAAAGCTCAGCAAAGAGAAAAGTCTATGAGCGCAGCTCAAGCTAGCGAACAAAGTGAATCAAAAGAATAATAAATAGCAGTAATTTGCTTTTAAAAATTTATGCAGCTCTAAACATGGGGCTGCATTTTTTTTGGTGTCTGGCCGTATTTAGCTTTTGATGGGAATATTTGAAAATTTTGAATAGTTTTTATAAATAAACTTATAGAAAGAAAAGATGGTTTGGAATATAATGTATTGTGAATCTTGATAGATTGTTTGCATTAATTAAAAAAGTTAAGAAAGGGTTGTGAATAAAGCTGAAAATTTTTATTAATATTATAGTAATATATGGTATTAGTAGTTTTTGTTAGTAAGAGTTGCGTATTTTTAATAAACAAAATATTTTAAGGAGAAACGTATGATTTTAAAAGATATGTATTTGGCGTTAAAAGAACTTTTTACTCAGTTATATTATGAAGCTTTTGTAAAAGATGAGCGAAGTGCAGGATTTTTGAAAAATACCGCAACGGTACTAATTGTTTGTGGTTTATTGTTTGGATCATTTTATGGATTTAAATTTTATATTTTCAGTAAAGAATCGTCTGCGCATAAAGCTTTGAATGAGTGCGTTATAGAGTTTTCAAAAGTAAGAAATGGTGCTGGTTCATGGAAAGATGTTGAAGTCGCATTTGATGCAGGATATAAAAATAATTCTGGATCAAAATTGGCTCCATTTTTCTTGGTTTTTAAATCAGATGCGCTTTTTGAGCAGGGGAAAACTAAAGAAGCTATTGAAGCTTTAGGGAAAGCATTAAAAGTTATGTCAGAAAAAGATGATTTTTATGGCGCATATAAAGCAAAAGTTGCATTAATGCAACTTGATAGTGCAGATGAGAGTGTAAAAAAAGAAGGTTTGGATTCTCTTGAGAAATTGGCAGATACAAATAATTCTGGTCAAGTAGTTGCTTTATATTATTTAGGTTTATATTCTTTTGATAAAAATGATACTGTAAATGCAAAAAAATATTGGCAAAAGTTAGTTCAATTAGATGAAGAAGCTCGCAAAAAAGATGACAGTGGAATTATGTCAAAAGTTACAAAATATGTAGGTGTGGCTAGAGAAAAATTAGAGCAGCTTAGTTAGTTTGTTTGGTTTGCTATAAGAATAATATTGTTTTTAAAGTTATAGTTGAGAGTTTATTTGAAAAGTTTCGTTCCTCCGTTCGCCCTGAGCCTGTCGAAGGGATTGAGAAACCTACAGGAAAAACTATTCATAAAAGCATTTTTCTTAGTTGAGTATTTTTAAAAAATTAAAAATTTTTTATTTAAGATAGGCAGAAATTTTCAGCAAAGTTTTGTATGATTTACAACCCTTCGACAAGCTCAGGGCGAACGGGGGATTGGTATTTCTTGCGATGGTAGATATTTAGGTTGTATCTTTAAGATTTTAAATTGCAGGAAGTTATTTATGGAAAATAAAAATGTGCGTACAAGATTTGCGCCAAGTCCAACAGGTTATTTGCATGTTGGGGGTTTGCGTACAGCATTATATAGTTATTTGTTAGCAAAAAAATATAACGGTTCATTTTTATTGCGTATAGAAGATACTGATCAGACTCGTGAAGTTAAGGGTGCAGTAGAGAATATAATAAATACTTTATCTTGGGCTGGTCTTAATTATGATGAGGGGCCTGGAAAGTCTGGTATTTGTGAAAGTTATATTCAGTCAGAACGATTGCCAATTTATAAAAAACATGCACAACAATTGATTGAGCAGGGTGATGCATATTATTGCTTTTGCACTCAAGAGAGACTTGATAAAATAAGAGAATCGAATGAGCATGAGCATGCAAATTTAAGTGCAGGGCATGCTGGTTCTGGAAATTTTAGCGGGGCTGGTTATGACAGGCATTGTCGTGATTTATCAAAAGAAGAAGTTAATAAAAATTTAGAAAGTGGCAAGAGTTTTGTAATTCGTATGAAAGTACCGTTAGAAGGTCAAGTTACAATTAATGATTTAATACGTGGTCAGGTTATTATAGATTATAAAGTAGTTGATGATCAAGTTATTATAAAATCTGATGGTTTTCCGACATATCATTTGGCTGCTGTGGTGGATGATCATCAAATGAAAATATCTCATGTTATAAGAGGCGAAGAATGGTTGCCAAGTACTCCAAAGCATTTGCTTTTGTATAAATATTTTGGTTGGGATGCTCCAGAATTTGCGCATTTACCTTTATTATTAAATCCTGATCGTAGCAAGTTAAGCAAGAGACAGGGTGATGTTGCGGCAGAAGATTATAGAGCAAAGGGATATTTGCCAGAGGCTTTAATAAATTTTCTTGCATTATGCGGCTGGAATCCTGGTGATGGTGATGAGCGGGAAGTTTTTAGTATACAGCAGCTTATAGATGAATTTTCTATTGAGCGGGTTGGTAGTTCTGGTGCGATTTTTAATTTAGAAAAATTGCAATGGTTAAATGGTGTTTATATTCGTGAAAAGAGTTCACAAGATATAAAAAAATATATAGAAAATACTTTGGGATTTGATTTTAAGACCAATTTTGCAAAATTTGATGACACAAAGATTTTAAAATTAATAGATTTATATAAAGATCGCGTGAAAACTTTGCAAGAGCTTTTGGATAGTTTGAAATTATTTTGTTTTGGTCCAAATAATATTTATAATCAAGAGGCTATAGATAAGTGGGTAACAAGTAATACAAAAAATCATGTGTTGTCGTTAATAGAAGTTTTTAAAAAAGAAGAAAATTTCACTCATGACAACTTGGCAAGTGTTATAAAAACGTTGGCGAAAGATCTTGGAATAAAATTGGTTGATTTGGCTCAACCAATTAGAATATCATTAATAGGTACAAGTGCATCGCCTGGAGTTTTTGAATTATTAGAGCTTTTGGGAAAAACAGAAAGCATAAATAGATTAAATAATTTTATTGAAATTATTTAGTAATTGGTCATTCGCAGATGTTTTTGTAGTTGCAAGTGCCCTTGGTTTTGTGCTGTGGGGGCGGGCTACACTTTCTTATGGGGTGAGTTTTGTGATTAATTAACCCCTGCTAGACGTGTCCTCAAAAGCTCCAAAAGAGCGTAGGGGGAAATAAGTTGGTTTTGAATTTTTTAAAAAAAAGAGTAGTAATAAAGGGGTTGATATGAAAATAGCAATGTTATTTCCAGGATATGGTAGTCAGTTTGTGGGTATGGGAAAGTCATTGTATGACGAATCGCGTATTATGCAAGAACACTTTGAACAAGCATCAACTTGTTTGGATATGAATTTTGTTAAATTGTGTTTTGCATCTTCAGAGCTTGATATTGCAAAAATGAGTGTAGCTTTTCCTGCTATATATCTTATGAGTTCATCTATTTACAGCATTTTGAGAGAAGATGAGGGAATAGTTCCTGACGTAGTAGTTGGATATAATATTGGAGAATTTTCTGCCATTTATGCAAGTGGTGGCATAAGCTTTGTTGACGGTCTTTATGTGGTAAGTAAGTATGCATCTTTTTATGGGGAGCTACTTTCGGGCCTTAATGTATCTTTGATAAAAGTTTCAGGCTTATCATCTGGTATTTTAAAAGAAATTTGTGAGCAATATAGTACAAACGATGCTTTTGCTTCGATAGCAATTTATTTAAACGAGCAAGAAAATATTGTCTCTGGATATTGCGCTGTTGTTGAGCAAGTTGAGGCAGCCGTTAAAGAGCGTGCTGGTAAAGTAGAAAATTTGGGCGTTGAATTTGGTTTGCATAATTCAATTATGAAGCCGGTTGCAGATTCTGTTAAACAGTATTTAGAAAAAGTGGATTTTAAAGATACGGACATTAAATTTTTGAGTTCAACTGAACTTGATGTTACAAAGTCTGGACAATCATTAAAAGCTGCTATTTTGGAATATATAACTTCGCCGTTAAAATGGCGTCAAACATTAGATGCTTTGGATTTTTATGATATGATTATTGAAGTTGGCCCCGGTACAACTTTGAGTAAAAGTATAAAAGAATTGTATCCAGAAAAGCATTTTATTTCTATTAATAGCCAAAAAGATATAGATGAAGTGCTTAAAATTGTAGCTGGTGAAGAAAGAGAAATATAAAATTAAAATTATTTAAAATAATAGCTGGAGATTCAAGTGGCAGAATTTGATAAGCAAGATATACAAAATAAAATAGTTGATATAGTTGCAAAAAAAGTTAGCGTAGACAAAGATGCTGTTCTCAAGAGTAAGTCTTTTGAAGAGTTGGGTGCAGATTCTCTTGATATGGTCGAAATTGTTATGAAACTCGAAGAGCAGTTTGAGATTGAAATTAACGACGAAGATGCCGAGAAGCTTACGAGTTTGGACCAGGTAGTCGAGTATATTTATAACTTGCGAAATAAGTAAATTTGGCTTTAAAAAGAGAGAGTGTGCGATTATAATTTTAGTTGCATGCTCTCTCTTTTTTCAAATCTTAAATTAAATCTTGAGACAAATATTCTGTTATATTTTTCGCATCACTAGAAAAATTAACCCCGACAAGTTTTATTTTTTTATCTTTTGCCTGATACGCTTCATAATATTTCATGTCAAGAATTTGCTTAATAGCCTTTTTGGCCGATCCATTTAATTTAAACTCAAATAAATACAGTACATTATTTGTTTGAACCAACAAGTCTATGCGACCAATATTTGTAGCTCTTTCAACTTCAGGTTTTAGGTTAACTAATTGCAAAAGCAAGAAGAAAATTGTTTGGTAATATTTCTCATTATCTATAGCAATCGTATACGGTATTGTTAAGTAAAATTTTTTAATTTTATCAATAAAAGTATCTAGGTCGCCAGCATCTAATGCAATTCGCAAGTCTATTAATTCAGTATTAATTGTCGACGTGCTATGCGCAGTCATCACGGTCAAAACACATTTTAATAACGAATCTTTTACTTCATAGTTTGGCATTTCAAGCGAGTATCGCTGGTATAAAGGATCATAATCTCTTATTGTTGCATAACCGGTCTGAAAAAGAAGTGTTGCAAGTGGTATATTTTCGATGTCAAATGTCATTAGTTCGTTCATATCAGCTTTTAAATTTGAAAATAATTCTATTGGATATTTTTTTTGTTTTAAAACTTTAATCAAAAATGTTGGAGTTCCTGATTCAAACCAATAATTTCTAAAATCTTCTTTATGTAAAAAATTAATTACTGAAAATGGCACATGAAGTCTTGCTAGCTCTTTTCCATCCTCTTCTTGAAGTTCACTACAAAAGGAATATCCATTATACCAGGCATGAAGCATATTTTTTACCCCTTCAATGCCTATTTTTGAAAAAACTTTCTTATCATCTACAATTTTTTGTAAATGCTCTTGAAAGTAAAAGTTAATTTCTTCTTTTGTATAGCCAACAAGATGCGCAAATTTAGAATCCATGGAAATATTATCTAATTGATTCATGCCAGAAAAAATACTTGTCTTAGAAAAACGAGTAATCCCAGTAATAAAAACAAATCGCAAATGCAGATTAAGACCTTTAATGTAGGTATAAAATTTTTTC